>JACOWO010000235.1 GCA_016176745.1 Nitrosopumilales archaeon | reverse complement strand
ACTTTGATAACTGTTTCAGCAAATTTCTTCCTTTTAGTCTCCAGAACTATGTTTATCACTTTATCCTTAGCCATGACCACTCCCAGCTATAGAAATTTACAATCCCGTATAAAAAGTTTACTTAATATACCAATTACTAAAATTATGCCACCAACTAGACTTTCGGTAGCTCAAAAACTCTTCGTTCGCTACGCTCGCTTGGTTCGTCCACTTTGTAGTCTCACTCACTTAACACATTGTAGGTCATACCACTTTCAAACCCCATAAACGCTCTGCCTTGCATCGTTAAGGTAAGGCTGGACAGTAATCAGCCCTTTCTTCTGCAGTATCTCAAGGGCGTATCTTACCGTTCTCTCCGGCAAAAAAGTAAAATTAATTATTTCTTTCTGCGTCAGATTGCCCTCATAGGATAATGCCTGGTAGACTAATTTTGCCGAAGCTGGAAGGCTCTTTGTCTTTTCCCTCCTGAAAGTAGCCGTCCTTTTCTTTAATTTATCCTCGATTGCATACTCTTTTGAGAACTGCACAAAACAGGCATCATACTTTGATTTTTTAATTTCAACAGAATCGGCTTTTAATTTAACCCTTACATCGCCGTCCATGATAATAACGGGATTGTTTGTTTGTATATTATCAATCAATATCTCAGAGTTGTTCGGTATTATCAATGATGATTTCTTCTCTATTGAGGATATTGGAGTTATTGACAAGACCTTTGGCTCATCCAGGATAATAGGCCCATGCGCACTGTAGCTGTAGCCGGTTGAGCCGGTAGGAGTTGCAGCTATTAAGCCGTCAGCATTGTCCTTCCACAATAATTCATTGTTAATGTTCAGATTGTATCTCATCAAAGAAGCTGATTTGGAGGGAAAAATGCCGATGTCGTTCAAAGCGGAATAATAGGCATTGTTTATCTTAGCGACAATCCTTGCCCTTTTGAAAATATTGAATTTGTTTTTTTGGATTAAATTAATGTGATTCTCGAAATTGCTGGCATCTGACTGGGCAAGAAAGCTTGAGCCGGAAGCAATTCCCAAAACAGG
>JACOWO010000089.1 GCA_016176745.1 Nitrosopumilales archaeon | reverse complement strand
CATAGCAAAATAATTTTTTTTCTAGTTATAATTGGTTTAAGTTTAGTTTTATCATTACATTACTTGCCCCCCAAAGATAATGTAGAAACTTTTGTGTCTAAAAGTGGCCCTTACATAGGTGCTAATTATCCACAAAAATTAGGATATGACGGTACTGGTGTTACAATCGCAGTAATAGATACTGGTATTGACTATAATCATCCTGATCTGTTTGGGCTAGGTCCTAATGGCAAGGTTATAGGCGGTTATGATTTTATTGATAATGACAAAACACCTTTTGATACAAACGGTCACGGCACTGAAGTTGCAGGCATCATAGCTGCTGATGGTACATTAAGTGGAATGGCACCAAAAGCAAAACTTTTGGCTTATAGAGTCTCAGATACTGGAGAATCGGTTTCATCAGATCTTATAGTTAAAGCAATTGAGCAAGCTATAATCGATAAAGCAGATATCATTAACATAAGTCTAGGCGTAAACAAGACAAACAAGATAATTGATGATAGCGTAAACAAGGCAATAAATCATGGAATTGTTGTTGTCACAGCAGCAGGTAACAATGGTCCTGGTTTAGGAACCATTGGAAGTCCTGGTAAAAATCCAAATTCAATTACTGTTGGCGCGTCATACAATAATGTAACCTCTAGTATTATCGCTACATTTGATGCAGCAAACAAGCAATTTTCAGTTTTTCCAATGGTTGGTACAAATGCTTTAGACAATCCAATTACAGGAAAAATAGTATTTGGTGGATATGGCAGGGAAAAAGATCTATCAAATCTTGATGTAAATGATTCTATTTTACTTGTAGAACGTGGAAGTGATACTGAAGGCGAGGTTGTCTATTTTTCTGAAAAAGAAAAAAATGCTGCAGATCATGACGCAAATGCTGTAATAGTATACAACAACGAAGAAGGAATCTTTTTTGGTGAACTATTTCATGAATTTAATACTGCTGATTATAGACCTAGAATACCAGTGTTGTCTCTTTCAAATGAGGAAGGATTGATACTAAAACAAATGGCAGAAAACAATACGGTTGGAAAATTAAACATATTCTATAATCCAGATTTTGTTGTGCCTTTTAGTTCAAGAGGGCCTGTTTCTCCTTTTTACATCAAGCCTGATTTGGTTGCTCCAGGTGCGTTTGTAAACACTACACTAAACAATGGACGATATAATTTAACAAGTGGAACTAGTTTTGCGGCACCTCATGTATCAGGGATAATAGCACTCCTTTTACAGAAAAATCCCGACTTGAAACCAGAAGAAATAAAATCATTATTAGTAACAACTACTGTCCCGGTTTCTGACCCGTATGGACAGCAATTTCCATTTGAGGTTGCAGGCACAGGAAGGATAAATGCGACTAGAGCATTTGATGCAAATTTGATTATCAAGCCATCATACTTGATATTTAGTTTATCAACTGAAAAAAGAACTCAAAGCGAGTATTTACAAATTGAATCACTTGATGGCAATCTTGAAAATCTAAGTGTCAGTTTTGATGGCAGTGAGGTTTTTGGTTTTGATTATAAACTTGAGGACAAAATACTTCATGTCACAATTTCAGCAATTGAACAAGTTTTTGGAGAGTATGAAGGTAAAATCATCATCAAACATGATGACATCAGTTATGCTGTACCTGTTCTAATTCACATTACCAAGGGTTCGTTATTTGTAAATGAACAAGATGGAAAATTGCATCTTAAAATCACTTATCCGGATGAATGGTCATATGCAAAGATTTCAGTCATAAACAAAGAAACTGGACAAGTAGAAACAACATCTGCCACTCCAAACAAAACCACTACACTTGATGTTTCTGATTCAGGAAAATATTGGATTGAAGGAAAAATTACTTCTGGTGATACTGTATCCGATGTTTATGATATTATTGATGTAAAATTTGCCGAAAGTAAAGAGATAGATGTTTTTAGTTTCTTAGATATTCCGCAAAAAACGATTTTAATTATCTTTATAGTTACTGCTGCAATAACTTTGGTTGGATTAAAAATAAGAAGATAAAGGTGCTTTAGATTTTTGGACCGGCGTTACGGATCTCTTTTGGTATATCTTTGAATTTATCAAAGTTGTCTACAAACATTTGAGCAAGTTTTTTTGCAGATAGGTCATAGGAGTCTTTGTCAATCCAAGTGTTTTTTGGATCCAAGATCTCAGAAGGAACATTTGTGCACTTTGTTGGTATATCCAAATTGAATAACTCGTTGTGTCTGCATTTAACGTCATCAAGTTCACCTGTCAATGCAGCAGTAACCATTGCTCTGCTGTATTTGATATTGATGCGTTTTCCCACACCATATGGTCCTCCAGACCAACCAGTGTTTATCAAGTAAACTGTAGTATTGTGTTCTTTGATCTTTTCACCTAGCATTTTGGCATAAGAAGCTGCAGGTCGTGGCATAAATGGTGCACCAAAACATGCAGAGAAGGTAGCTTTTGGTTCTTTGATTCCCCGTTCGGTTCCAGCAAGCTTGCTTGTATATCCTGATAAAAAGTGGTACATTGCACCTTCGTTTGTTAGTTTTGAGACAGGTGGCAGGACACCTAGCGCATCTGCTGTTAGAAACACAATAACTTTTGGATGTCCACCAACACTTGGAATGACTGCACCTGGGATGTAGTCTAGTGGATATGCAGCTCTAGTATTTTCTGTCAGACTTCCATCATCAAAATTTGGTTTCAAAGTTTGTTTATTGATAATAACATTCTCTAATACGGCTCCTGACTTTATCGCATTCCATATCTGAGGTTCTGCTTCAGGATTAAGGTTGATACATTTGGCATAACAGCCACCTTCAAAGTTAAAGACTCCGTTATTTGACCAACCATGTTCGTCATCGCCAATGAGCATTCTATTTGGATCTGCAGACAAGCTTGTTTTTCCTGTACCTGATAAACCAAAGAATAGTGCAGTGTCTTCGTTTTTTCCGATATTTGCTGAGCAATGCATTGGAAAAACATCACGTGTTGGAAGGATGTAATTCATAACAGAAAACAGTGATTTTTTCATTTCCCCTGCATAGCTTGTTCCCCCAATCAGAACCAGTTTTTTAGACAGATTTATCATGATGAAAATGTTCGAATTGGTTCCATCTATTTCTTGAATTGCCTCAAAATCATTAAGGCATATTAAAGTGAATTCTGGTTCATGATGTTCTAGTTCTTCTTGTGTTGGCCTTACAAATAGCTGCCTTGCAAACAAGCTTTGCCATGCATGATCATTTATGACTCTAATCGCTAGTCGGTTTTCTTTATCTGCACCTACAAATCCATCAAAAACGAAAATCTCTTTGCCTTCAACAAATTTTTTCATTTTAGTAAATATCTTGTCAAATTTTCCTGTAGGAAATTGCTGGTTTATCTTACCCCAGTCTACTGCATCATGAGTCTCATCATCATATACTATGTACCTATCATCAGGCGATCTTCCAGTGTACTTACCGGTTTTGACAGATAATGAACCAGTACTTGTAACCATTCCTTCATTTTTTTGAACTGCGAGTTCAACTAGCTTTGTTGAAGACAGGTTTCGGTATACTTTTGATGGATTAATTCCAAGTGAGATAAGCTGTGATGTGAACTTGTTTGTGATGTATGTCTCTGTCATTAGTTAACACCTGAGATTACATATGAAATAAAAAATTGGGCAATCATATGGAATATTCAATCAAATTTTATTCCTTTTTATCTCTTTTCTTGTTGTGGCTATTATTTAGATACCTATTTATTTAAAAATTCGAAATTCACCTTCATGACGATAAATAAGGAAAGACTTGCAATGAGAGAAGAAATTTCAAAGAACAGACCCTCTTTTGTAAGACAAGAAAGCTGGCGCTACAAAAGATTACACATCCAGTGGAGAAAACCAAAAGGCATTGATAATCGTCAAAGAAGACAGGAAGGAAGAAGCACACCTGCTCTTGTCAGGGTCGGTTATCGAGGGCCAAAAATTTCGCGAGGCTTACATCCTTCTGGCTATACTGATAATTTAGTTTACAATGTTAATGACTTGGAAAAATTAAATCCAAAAACAGACGGTGTTAGGCTTGGTCACAGCGTTGGGACTAAAAAGAGAACACAGATCATAATTAAGGCTAAAGAAAGAAAATTCAAAGTGTTTAATGCAAGGGTGTCTGCAAGTGGTAGTAAATCTTAGAGCAAAAAAGCGACTCGTTTCTAGAGTTTTGGGAGTGGGTGCAAACAGAGTAAAGTTTGACTCTGATCATCTAGATGACATAGCAGATGCCATAACAAGAAGTAACATTCGAAGTCTT
>JACOWO010000234.1 GCA_016176745.1 Nitrosopumilales archaeon | reverse complement strand
CCATACATTGGGTTTGCGGCAGCAAGAATTGATGTTCTTGCGTTAAGTGTTGCTACAATTCCTCCTTTTGCAATGCTTGCAGACTGTTGTTCCATTACTTCGTGTAGTGCACTTCGATCTTCTGGTTTCATCTTATCAAATTCATCAATGCATACTAGTCCTTGATCACCTAAAACAACGGCACCTGCTTCAAGCATCATGATTCCTGTTTTGTCTCTAACTACTGCTGCAGTAAGACCAGCAGCTGTTGAACCTCTACCTGAGGTGTACAATCCTCTTGGTGCAATCCTTGCACAAAACTTTAGCATTTCACTTTTTGCAGTACCAGGATCTCCTACAAGAAAGATGTTGATGTCGCCTCTGATCTTTGCTCCATCTTGAAGTAGTCTTTGTGTTGAGCCAACAACTAGCAAAAGAATTGATTCTTTGATAATCGAGTGTCCTTGTATGTGAGGTGCAAAAGAGTCAACTAGTCTATCGTAAATGTCTGGATTTGTTGAAAGTGACTTGATTATCTTTTCTTCTTCTGGTGAGACTTCTTCTCTTTCTGTTTTTCTTGAGCTCTTTATACCTCTACCACCTAGAAATTCGATGTTGTTTCCATCTATTCTGAGTCTGTAAAGGCCACTTGTTGTTCTTGCACCTGCAATCTGATCCTGCTCTATTCTGACAATGCCTGTTAGTATAATACGGTCACCGGGTCTTGCATTGTCAACAAGATCTTGCTTTATGCTTACATCTACATAATGAGGAAGCTGTCCAGGAGGTAGGTCTTCTGGAAGTTCCTGTAGTCTGAGAATTTGAAAATCAATAAACCTGCTTGATTCTGGGTCAATTCTAAATTCCTTTTGTGTACACTTTGGATCTGAACATTTTGTTGGTGTGTTTACATTCAGGCCTTTAAGTAAAATCATATGGGTTTTGTGACCTATTGGACACTTGTAGATGATTTCTTTAGCTAGAGGTTTTATCTCAGAAGATCGAACTACCATTCCAGAAACACTTGTCATCTTGTTGATGATCTCGGCGTTTATTTGACGAAGACT
>JACOWO010000239.1 GCA_016176745.1 Nitrosopumilales archaeon | reverse complement strand
ACAGGAGTTCCACCTACTACATTTGAATGTCCAAAAACATGAATGGTAGAACCTTTATCGTAAATTGGAGAATCAGTCCAAATTACTACCGGTGCTAGTTTTAGGTAATTGTCTAGGGTTTGTTGATCAGGAATTTCTTCACAAGTAATACATGACTGTTCATTAAAAACGGCTTGACCAAAAACAGTCTGTGGAATAATAGAAAATACAGAAAATATCGCAATTGCAGCAAGTATATTTCGAATCATAGTCTTTTTCCAGCTATTTTGGGATCGACTAGTTATATGCATTACCCATCTTTTGCTCTAACGAATTTTTTCCAAATGGGAACTTTTTGATTCGTAATATAATAGCATAATTGGACTAGAGGATGATTTTAAGAGATAAAGTGGCGTTCCGTCTGCTGATTTTTTTAATTTAATTATAGTATAGGAAGCACCGCTAGATTTTCCAGCCTCTACTATTTTTACAATGTTTCCAATCTTGAATTTATGAGTTATATTTTGAATCTGCTTCTGTATTCCTTTGAATTGCATACTCGCACCGTTATTTTCCGTTCAATAAAGGTTTAGGTAGGAAATCAAAATTTACAAGCAAACCAATTAAAGTCACGTGTCAGGCTTACGAATTTAAAATTATTACTGCAAACTCTTCTAGCAATTAATTAGTAGATTGACTTTAAACTATATCTATGGAACAAAGGATCTGCTGGGCAAATACCGACAATTTTGATGAAGCTGATATTGTTATAATCGGCGTACCAGACGAATCACAATCACATGCTTTGAGAAAAGGAACTTCAGAGGCACCAGACTGGATTAGACGAATTTCAAATTTGCGAGACACTTACACAAGAAAGGGGAAAAAATCACTTGGCTTACCTTATTCTGGTTTTAAACGAAAGGTATACGATTATGGGAACATAACAAGAGACCAAATTGGCGAAGTTTATGATAAAATTCTCTCAAAATCAAAAATTCCGCTATTGATTGGTGGAGATCACTCTATTTCAACACAGATAATAAAATCAATCTCAAAAAGAAAAAAA
>JACOWO010000238.1 GCA_016176745.1 Nitrosopumilales archaeon | reverse complement strand
TGCAATTCATCTAGAAAACATGTTAAAGCTATCAAGATTGGGGGTTGTAATTCTTCCACCTATTCCAGGTTTTTACACAAAACCTACAACAATAGATGATGTCATAAACCACACGGTTGGAAAGTGTCTTGACCAGTTTGACATTGAGCATAATCTGTACAAACGATGGGGTTCAGCATAACTACAATTGTCAAAAATAAAGATCGAAAAAATAATCAAAGCCGATAGAAACAAGGTTTACGATATTACAACAAATTACAAAAATTTTGAAAAAAACTTTCCGAAATACTTTCCATCTATTCGGATAAAATCAGAGCGCGATGATGTGTCTGTTATTGAAGCACACATGATGTTGGGAAAAAAAGAGGTTGTAATGATGACAAAGCACGTAAAAAATCCGCCTGAGCTTCACGAGATTATTGTTATTGGCGGTGACTGCAAGGGAAGCCGCATTATTGAAAGGTATGATTTAGTGCCTGAGGGAACAAAACTGACAGTAGAGGCAGACTTTAAGCTAGGATTATTTCGAAAACCAAATGTTTCTGATGGGCTAGAAGATATTATAGATGAGTTTGCAAGGGTTGCAGAAAACTAAGACTCTTTTTTGTCTTTGAACTCTTTTAGTTCTTTGTCGCCTTCAATCTTTCCTTTCTCATACTCGCTTTTTGCTTTGCCAAATGTTTTTGCAAGCTCTGGAATCTTTTTTGCGCCAAAGATGACTATGGCTGCAATTATTATGATAAAGATCCATTCCTGGCCAGCTATCAAGTTAGGTATGATATCTAACATATCGTTTTTTGCTCTTTTTGAGATTTAAGTGTTCATGTATGCAACACCTTGCTTTGGCGTTGTTTTCTCTCAACAACTAACATGCCTGCAAGGTATAGTGCAATCATTGGTACTGCGATAAACCACATGGTGACTCCACTCCCATCTGGTGTGACTATTGCACCAAAAACAACTATTGCAACAATTGCATATCTGATATTTTTTCGCCAAAACGACGCATCTGTCAATCCTGATACTGTTGCAGCATACATTACCAAAGG
>JACOWO010000088.1 GCA_016176745.1 Nitrosopumilales archaeon | reverse complement strand
CTACTAGATCAGTAGCTACAATTGTTCCAAGTTCAACATAATTTTGATCTTTATTTATCGCTTCTACTGTTATGAGAGGCAATGTTTCTATTGTTGGTGCAGTTGTATCTACAACTGTAACAGTTTGAGTGGCATTTACTGAATTACCAGAAGAATCGGTTGCAGCCCATATCACAACTGTGTCACCTAATGGAAAAACAGCTGGAGCGTCGTTTGTGATTGAAGCTACTTGGATATGATCAGATGCAGTAGCATTTCCAAGTGATACTTGAGTTTCAAATTCAGAAGTGGCTTCTACTTGTAATGAAGGGGGTTGAGTTAACACTGGAGGTGTTGTGTCAATTACAGAGATCTTTTGCGTAGCAGTTGCCGAATTGCCAGAAGAATCGGTTGCAACCCAGGTTACTATAGTTTCACCTAATGAAAATACAGATGGAGCGTCGACTTCAATTAAGGCAACTCCAACAATATCTTCTGCTGTCGCAATACCAAGTGAAACTACAGTAGATGTTGGGTTTTGTGCCTCAATGGTAATATCGGCTGGAGGAGTTATTGATGGTACTGTTGTATCTATTACAGATATTGTTTGATTTGCAGTTACTATATTTCCAAAAGAATCTATTGCAGTCCAGATTACGGTAGTTTCTCCAAGATAGAATATTTCAGGTGCATTGTTAGTAATAGAATCTACTTTGATTACATCAGTTGCGGTGGCCTGGCCTATGCTTACCGACATTCCTGATGGACCTATTGCTTCTATTGTTATGTTTTCAGGAATACTAAGTGATGGTGGAGTTGTATCATGAATCGTTATTATTTGCGCATCAGTTGCTGTGTTTCCT
Source organism: Nitrosopumilales archaeon (assembly GCA_016176745.1). Classification (GTDB taxonomy): domain Archaea; phylum Thermoproteota; class Nitrososphaeria; order Nitrososphaerales; family Nitrosopumilaceae; genus VHBM01. The sequence continues at coordinate 3,467 of JACOWO010000088.1, read as the reverse complement.
GAAGTGTCTGTTACAGTCCATGTGACTGTAGTCATTCCTAATGGAAATACAGCTGGTGCGTCATTTGTGATTGATTCAATACCAATAATATCCTTAATTTGTGGTTCTCCAAGCTCAACAAAGTTTTCTTCTAAAGATGATGCCTCCACAACAAGATCTTTTGGTGCATCTATTGTTGGCGAAGTTGTATCAATTACAGTTACCTTTTGATCAGCAGTTATTATATTTCCATAATTATCTGTCACAGTCCAAGTTACAATAGTTGTTCCCAACGGAAATTGTTCAGGAGCATTGTGTGTTATTGCTGCTACACCTGTTATGTCCTCAACTGAAAGATCACCCAAACTAACAACATTATTTTCTAATCCTATAGCTTCTACTGTTACATCATTGGGTGCTGTAATCTTTGGTGCAGTTGTATCTACAACTGAAACAGTTTGAGTGGCTGTTACTAAATTGCCAGATGAATCAGTTGCCATCCATGTCACAACTGTATCACCTAATGAAAATACTAGTGGTGCGTCATTTGCGATTATTACTGGTTGTACATCAATTACAGTTGGTGCTACTAGTTTTACTACATTTTCATCAATGGATATAGCTTCAAAAATTATATTCTCAGGAGAAATTATTTGTGGAATTGTTGTATCAATTACAGAGATCTTTTGCGTAGCAGTTGCAATGTTTCCTGCTTCGTCTGATGCCATCCATGTAATTGTTGTATCACCAATGCTAAAGGAGATAGGAGCATCGTTTGTTATTGATAAGATCTTGCCATTATCAACTACAGTTGCCTCTCCTAGCTCAACAACATTTTCATTAAAACTTGTAGCCTCAACTACAACATCGTTTGGCGCAGTAATAGTTGGAGGAATGGTATCAACTACGGTTACTTTTTGAGTTGTGATAGCAGAATTTTTTACAACGTCAATTGCTGTCCATGTCACAACTGTATCGCCTAATGGAAACACTTCAGGTGCGTCATTTGTTAAAGAAAGAACGCCTACAGTATCCTTTACTTCTGGCATGGTCAACTCGACAGTTTGCTTTGAGTTTGATGATTCTACGACTAAATCAGGTAGGGAAGAAAGTACTGGGGGGATTGTATCAACTACGGTAATTGTCTGGGTAGCAATACCTACGTTTCCTGCTCCATCTATTGCAGTCCAAATAATGGTAGTTGCACCTATTGGGAATTGTGCTGGGGCATTACTAACAAGTGATTGTATTCCACTTTCATCACTTGCGGTTGCCTTGCCAATTGAAATTGGGGTTAATCCACCTGCTGCTTCAACTAGCATGTCATTTGGTGCAATGATTAGTGGTTTTGTAAAGTCGTTTGGAACCGGGTTAACTGTAGTTAATGGTTGTGTTTCTTGTACTGGTTGGGCCTCTTCAATTATTGGTTCTACTATTTTTGTAGTAGTTGGTGTGTCAAACTTTTGAATTCTATGACCGTTTGAATCAACTACAAACAAATGTCCTTGTGGATCCATTGCAACATCAAGTGGCACCTTGAACTGACTGTTGCCAATACCCGTGCTTCCAAAAATTGTTATCGTAGCACCTTCTTTGTCTAGGTATAAGATTCTGTCACGAGATCCATCAGCTGCATAAACATTGCCCTGCAAATCTGTAGTAATTCCATATGGTGTCATTGGGTATCCTCCAACGTTAGGACCTAATTTTTTTATGAAACTTTCTTCATAGTCATATTTTGAAATCTTGTTAAGAGATGGATCTGACACATAGATATTTCCGTCTTTGTCAATAGCAATATCTACTGGCAAGTCTTTACTGTATTTACTATCACCTGGATAAAATTCGGAGATAAACTTGCCATCTAATGTGAACTTTTGGACTCGATGATTTTCAGTATCTGCTACATAAACAAGCCCATCTTTACTTACAGCTATTCCATTTGGTTTTGTAAATTGTCCTTTTTCTTTGCCAACACTTCCCCATTTTGCAACAAGATTACCAATTGAATCAAATTTTTGTACAGTACCTAATTTGCTGTCTACAACAAAAACCAAATCATCATACACTGCAATACCAGTTGGTTCTGCAAATTCTACGTTTTCATTGCTGTTACCCCATGCTGCCACAAAAACTCCATCATTGTCAAATTTTTGAACTCGTTTATTTCCAAGATCTGTGACATAGACATTTCCTTCACTATCTACTGCTGCTTTTTGAGGTAACGAAAAAAATCCAGGTTCTGTTAATCCAGAGCCGCCCCATTTTAAAATAAATGGATGTGAACCTGTTGCCGAAAATGCTACTTGCATAGTTCCAGCTAGTAAGATAAATGAGACAATTACAGCTAGGGACAGTATTACCTTCAACACAAATGAGTTTCAAGGTTCAAAAAAGATCACCCTAGTTAGGAATTATTACAGTTTTTGTCAATTTTGGGTGAATTAAAATGGCTTGTTCACTTCACGTGTGAATACATAGCTGGCCAATCCTACCATCACAGCCACAAATATGGCAATTACCCCTACACTCAAAATAGTCGATACCCCTTCAGTAACACCAGTCATCATTTCCCGCACCAAAAGTACAGTGTAAGTTACAGGATTTAGTCTTGCAGCAGCTGCAAGCCAGTCTGGTAAAAGCTCTAATGGGAAAAGTGCCGGGCTTAGCATAAACAGCGGCATGCCAAGAAAGTTGATCACACCCCAAAACGTTTCTTGAGATTTTGCCGTAGCTGCAATTACAACAGATATTCCAGAAAATCCCAATGAAAACAAAACTACAATTGCCATGATTGGTGCAATCATCAAAGGATTTGGAAAGCTAACACCAATGGCAAGTGCAATTCCTAAAATTAGACTAGACTGGATTGCGGCAATTAGCGATATTGCAAGCATTTTTCCAATAGCAATAGAAGAACGAGAAACAGGGGCTGTCAATGCTTTATTCATAAATCCATATCTTCGATCCCAAAGTGTGTTTACACCTCCAAAAATACTAGTAAAAATTGCAGTAAGAATAATGACGCCTGGAGCCATAAACTCAATGTATTGTCCTTCAAATCCAACTGACTGAATGAGTGGCTGTGTTCCAGCAAACGTGTTTCCTATAACTATAATCCAAATTGCAGGCTGAATCAATCGTATCAAGACGCCGCTTCTTGATTTTCGGTATCGTTTCAGCTCTCGCCAAAAAATAGTATAAGTATCTGATTGGATCATGCCCTAATTCTCTTCATTTTTATGTGCTCTTTTCTTCTGTCGTAGGTTCCTCCATTGTCTCTTAGATCATGGCCAGTATATGCGATAAAAACATCATCAAGTGTTGGTTGAGTAAATGTAATTGAGTTAATTTCTATTCCAAGGCTTGATGATAAATTAAAAATTGATGACATTATTGTTTCTTTTGAGGAAAAGACAGTTATTTTCTCATCCTTTGTTGTAATGTCTTTTACATGTTCGATTTCTTTTATTTTCTCAAGAAAATTG
>JACOWO010000017.1 GCA_016176745.1 Nitrosopumilales archaeon | reverse complement strand
TTCATCGCCAATTTTTCCAACGGTTGCTTCATGTGTGATTGTTGCATCCTCTTGGTTGATTTCCATGTACGGATAGGTGTCTGTCTTTGATGTATCATCAAGTAGTAATGCGTCACATCTCACAGATGCCTTTACATTGGTTGCTCCTTTTGCGACATGAAGCAGTCCTCTGTATGTTGATCTGCCGTTAAGGCGGCTAACAGACTTTGATGTTATTTTTGAGGTTGTGTTTGGAGCCAAATGTACCATTTTTGCGCCAGTGTCTTGATGTTGATTCTTTCCTGCAAATGCAACAGAAAGTGTTTCTCCATGTGCACGTTCACCTAAAAGATAAACACCTGGATATTTCATGGTAAGTCTACTTCCAATGTTTCCATCAATCCATTCAACTTTAGCACCCCCATATGCATAAGCTCGCTTTGTCACAAGATTATACACATCGTTACTCCAGTTCTGAATTGTAGTGTATCGTAATTTGGCATCTTTGTGTGCAACTAGCTCGACTACTGCAGAGTGCAATGATTCTGATGAGTATACTGGTGCAGTGCAACCTTCAATATAGTGACATTCTGCTCCCTCATCTACTACAATCAGGGTTCGCTCAAACTGTCCAATATTTTCTGCGTTAATTCTAAAGTATGCCTGAAGTGGCATGTCGATTTTGACGCCAGGTGGAACGTAAATGAATGAGCCACCACTCCATACAGCACTGTTTAGTGCTGCAAATTTATTGTCTTCTGGAGGAATTATCTTACCAAAATATTTTTTGAAAATTTCTGGCTGCTCTTTGAGTGCTGTGTCTGTATCAAGGAAAAGTACTCCTTGCTTTGCAAGATCTTCTCGCAGGTTGTGATAAACTACTTCGGATTCGTATTGTGCTCCTACACCTGCAAGGAACTTTTTTTCAGCCTCTGGAATTCCTAGTTTATCAAATGTTTTTTTGATATCTTCTGGAACATCATCCCAGTTTTTTTCAGTCTTTTCAGAGGCCTTTGTATAATAGTAAATATTTTGAAAATCAATTTTGCTAAGATCGCCACCCCAATTTGGCATTGGTTTTTTCATAAAAATATCATAAGATCTTAATCGAAAATCAAGCATCCATTGTGGCTCATTTTTCATTTTGCTTATGCTTACAACTGTATCTCTTGAAAGGCCTTTTTTACTAAGATGAACATACATCTCTGTAGAATCCTTAAAATCATATTTTGAATAATCCATCTCAAGATTTTCTGTAGTCATCGAATTTACAACGTCGTTATATTATAAATACATGAGGAAAAATAGGGAGAGCTAAATAGCTTGAGCTAAATATCTACTTATTCTTCTTTCAAATTCATAGAAAATCATTGAAAGATGTTACATCAATATGATAACAAAAGAAACTTACAGAGAATAGCTAAAATTATGTTTTACAGGTTCCTAGATGCAGTAACCAAGTTTTAGAAATTTGGAAAAAAGTGATCAGAATAAAATTATATTAAAACTAAAACGCGTACCAAAAATTATAGATCAAATTAAAAAAAGACAAAATGAATAATGAATACAACAATGTAATTATTGTTGATTCAAAAAAAAATAACTAAATCAGAATGGAAGAAAAAACAAGAGATCGTAAGATTCATTAGAAAAATGATAGAGAAGGCGATCGCATAAGATAATTTAATCCAGTTAATCAAGCAGATCCTTTATTAGGTACTATACCGAACCGGTACGGTATAGGTAGATATATGCGTTGCAAGTGGAACTTACAAAAAAAGCGATCGTTTCCATAAGAAAGGACATAGCAAAGCAAAATTCCGTGTTTTCTGATAAAAAATATCTAGACTCACTTTTTCTTCCATCAAGCATCATAGGTAGAAGAAAGCAGGCTAAGCAACTTTTGAAACATATTGAAAGCCTTAAGCAGGGATTCGTCGTCCCTCAAATCTCTGTTTATGGTCGAAGTGGATCTGGCAAATCAACTGTAGTCAAGTTTGTCTGTCAGAACATACAGGATATTGTAGCATTTGCATTTGTAAACTTGAGAAAATCAAAGACTGTCTTTGGATGTGCAAATTTCCTTAAACAGAGCAGAGCTAAAATTTCCATTCTTGTCTACTACGCCAGATTTCACATATTCATCGAACAAATTTTTCCCAGAGATAGAATAATTTTTTCTGTCCAAGTTTAGTTTTAAACTTCCAGAAGAACTGATCGTTTGTGACTTTGCTTCTAAATCAAGTATAGCTGAAAATGTGTTTGACTTGTCTTTTACTGACAAGCTAATGCTTTTCTTTGTCTTTTTGTTATCCAACCTACCGTAAATCTCTACATATGGTTTTGGTGAATTTGTCCCAGTAGCTTTGTTTGGAATGAAAAGATTATCGGAGGTATTCAGTGGCATTGACAACAGTTCTTGAAATATTTTGAATTCTTCTCGTGTTGTTATACCATATTCACTTAGTGTTTTCTTATCAAGAGAAACCTTGTCATTTTTCACAAAGACTTTTTTTACAGGCTTTACATTCTTTACAAATTCACCAGCATAATCCTTGTTCTTTAAAAAAAGTTCGTAAGCAAGCACATGGTATTGAAAAGGTGTTGGGATTTAAAGAAGACTGCTTACTGTTCTTCTTTCCCCATCTCAATCCAAGCGAAACTTTTCATTTCTTATTCTCTACCAAGCCAGCAAGATGATAGTAAGGAATCTTTTTTCCAAGTTTTTGTTCAGCTTCTTTCTTCCAGCCATTTTCATTAAATCATCACGATAAACGCTTTGGATATCAGACAATAACCTCATGTGCAAAAAATCCTCAATTCCGTTTGAAACTCTCGGATTGATGTATTCTTCAAAAAACTTGGATCTTCTACTAAACCCTTTTCCAAAATCTAAAAAGACCTTTGTGTCTTTGTCTTCTAAGAGAATCTTGTTTCCTCCAATTTGTTTACTCCCCGTAGAAGGTAAGGCTAGTCATGAAAGTTGTTCCATTCTCTAGTACTAAAATAAATCTACAGTTTTTCTAATTTGAATTTGTCCTCAAGGGTTTAGGAAAAATTTCTTAAATAATTCATTAATTCACTTAAGACAATGTTTACAAAGTTATCGAGAAGTGGAAAGTCTAGAAGAATTGCATTCAAGTACTACAAACCAATATGTGTATGGTGTGGCGTTTCTATTTCCGATTTATTAGAGGTTGCCCATATTGACCATAATCGAAGTAACGATGACCCAAAAAATCTTGTTTTTCTTTGTTTGACGCATCATAGAATGCTTGATTTAGGGTTAATTCCTTCTGATGTAGTAACTCAATTACGAGATAGACCATTAAAGGCAGATTGGTCGATCTTGATAAAAGGAGCACCTAGTAAAAATTCCCAAACAACAGCATCTGGACAACAACAACTTTTAACATTCCCGAAAACGAAAGAACCAAAGGATACAAATCAAAAGACAAGTTTGTCTTCTGCAATACAAAAGGAAGCGGAAATTGAAAAAATAATGATAAAGCGACGTGAAGCTGCATTAAAGGCATGGGCTACAAGAAGAGCACAAAATCCTACAAAGTTTGGTAAACCAACCAGACAAGATCAAGTTTTATTGCAAAAAATGAAAAAAGAAAAAGAGAAAAATAAAGTCAAAAATCATTCAAACAACTTTGAAATTATTAGAAGTTTGGCAGCGTATGAAGCACATCTAACAAGGAGGCAACGAAATCCCGAAATATATGGAAAGGTTACAGAAGACCTTACCAAAAACATTAAACGACTTGAACAGAAATTAAAAATTCAATAAAATCTGCTGCAAGAGATAAAATAGAAATAGTTCGCTTAAAGGAGTTTTTTCGTTTAATTTACGATTTAACATTTTGTGGTTTTTGCAAATTTTTTGATTATTTGTTTCATGGAATATCTTACAATCAGAATATTACAACATAAATTAGTGAAAGAGCGATATATTTGACATTTAATTGATGAAAGATTATCTATTAATTTGTCATTTTGACTTGGTTTCTTCTACCTACTGACAAGTAGGAATTTTGAAAGTTGGAATCCATCTGTGTCTAATTCTTAAGTCGAGCTTCTTTCATATACTTGGCTGCTTCAGTAACAATTCCAGTATGACTCAATAACACTTTTTCTATTAATTTGATCTCTCTACAATAGGTTAAGCTAAATTCTAGGATTAAGCTAATGAAAATATGTTCTTGATTGTTTCAAAAGCACCAGATACTGTATGAACTGGTGCAACAATGTTTTTAACTTGAAATTTTTTTAGTTCTTCTGCAGTAAATGAACCAATAGCAACCACTTTTGTTTTTTTTAAATTATTTAACAAAGTTTTTTGATCATAATCTTTTGTAAAAAAAAAAAAAAATGCTTGTACTGATGAT
>JACOWO010000233.1 GCA_016176745.1 Nitrosopumilales archaeon | reverse complement strand
AGTGCCTATAGATACACTAATGTCAGTTGGGTCATAGTAGATCTGACCTATTTGTTCAATGCTTGCCCCCTGTGGGATTGAAACATCGACTATGACTGGTTCTTTTACTTCTTCTAACACAAATGACGCAGTCATCCATGGGTGGACTATACACATGTATTGGTATTCACCAAGCTCAAGATTTGAAGTATCAAGCTGGAAGATTTCTCCAGGATTTATCATACTTGAATCAAATGTTTCTCCAAAATCAACTGCACTAGTTGCAGTATGAATCGTATTATCATCATTTACCCATTCTATGATGTATCCTTTTGTAACATGAGCCAAGTCAGGTTCGTAATCTGGATTTCCTTCCACTGATGAGCCTTCTAAAATGGAAATTTTAAACACTGGTGATTTCGGTGCAGCTTCTTTTATCTCTTCCAGGACTTCTATTGGTTGTTCGTTAATAAGATAAGTATCAGGACCTACAAGGCCAAATCCAACATATGCTGCAATTCCAGCTCCTGAAGCTAAAATAAAAATTCCTGCAACTGGTTTTGCATATTCTGGAATTTTCATTGCAACATAAGCAATAACAACTGCAGGTATCACAATGATCAACAACACGCCTGCGAAAACTGGAATTGATGAAACAGAACTAAGTGTAAATGCAAATGTTCCAAAAGCCAAGACAATTGATAACACTACTAGAGTAGTGGCCTTTGCTTTGTTACTTGTTGAAATTCCGCCTTCTAATAAGCCGGCAGAAAAGAAAATCAAACCAAGTATCAATGTAAGTCCAGTTAGTGCATGCATTCCATCAACAAAGGTATGAGCAATTCCTGCATATGCTATAGTGACTCCTGTCAAACCTATGGCAGTAAGACCCATTCCAGGCATCATAAGGTCCCAATTGCTCATTTGAGCTAGATGGAATTCGTGTGATACTTAATTCTTTTGAAAGATTCTCAATCAAGTCGAAGAAATTAAATCCCTATTAAAACTGCGTAAAAAGATATTGGGTTTAAAGGAAATACTTGAGATATCAAAGCCCAGAATAGTAGTTCTGCTTGTGATAACCGCAGTGAC
>JACOWO010000016.1 GCA_016176745.1 Nitrosopumilales archaeon | reverse complement strand
AAAAATAGGTTAAGATTGATTTTCTAAATTGGATTGTGCTTCTTTTTCTTTAGCCTTTTTAATAGCATTCTGAATTTCTTCATTTGTATGCTTGAAACGTTTCATGATTGTTTTATTCCAAATTCATATTTAACTCTGCTCTTGCTAACGCAAGCCCCATCGTGACATGACCGTGTTTTCAATTCGCCTGAAAACAAAGCCATCAATCAAGATCCCAATTGCCATAACAACTATCATGATAGCAATTACTTGAGAGACGTCTGATAGCTGTCTTCCAACATTTAGCAAAAAGCCAAGACCCAGAAACGAAAACAACAGTTCTGCTCCAATTACGCCTCGCCATGCAAATGCCCAACCTTGCTTAAAACCAGATATCATGTATGGAAATGCTGCTGGTATCAATACACTTGTGATCAGTTGTTCTCCTTTTGCACCCATGTTTCGTGCTGCCGCAATGAAATTTGGATCTATATTCTTTACACCACTGTATGTGTTAATTGTAACTGCAAATAGTGCCCCCATTGCTGTGACAAAAATTATCCCAGCATCAGTCAACCCAAACCAAATGATTGCAAGTGGAACCCAAGCAACCGATGGAATTGACTGTAATCCTAGCACCAACGATCCTATTGTTTGATTTATGGTCTCTACTCTGGCCATAAAAATTCCAAGAACCATTCCACCACCAATAGCTATTGCAAGACCAACAATCAATCGCCACATACTTGTACCAATACCAAAAAACAGGCTCCCATCTGCTGCACTATACACCAGATCTTCGCCTACCTCAAGTGGAGATGGGAATACTTGATCAGGCCAAATGTTGGCTGAATCAAATGCCTGCCAGACTGCAACCAGTGCAATGTAGAATACAATTCTTTTCCAAGTGTGATTCTTCTTCATAATTATCCTATTCACTTGCTTTTACTTCGGGTCTTAATTCTGCCAAGATTTGTTGTTGATATTTTGAGAGATTTTCATCTTCGGAAATACGCGGTCTGCGGTAATCAATTACTATTTCTTTTTTTATTGTTGATGGTCTGTTTGTAAATACAGCAACTCTGTTCCCAAGCATTGCAGCTTCGGCTACATTATGAGTTACAAAAAGAATTGTTTTTTTGGTCCTTTCCCAAATTAGCTGCATCTCAACAAGTAACAGATCGCGTGTTTGAGTGTCAAGTGCGGCAAATGGTTCATCCATCAACAAAACGTCAGGATCTAGTACAAGTGCTCTTGCTATTGCTACTCTTTGTTTCATTCCGGTAGACAATTGATATGTGTATGATTCTGCAAATCTTGTAAGCTGCATCATATCCAAGTATCTTTTTGATATCTCTGATCTTTCAGACTTTGGAATTCCTGCAATCTTTAATCCAAACTCTACATTGTCTATTACCTTAAGCCATGGAAACAAAGCTCCTTCTTGAAATACTAAAATTCTATCAGGGCCTGTTTCGGTAACAGGCTTTCCATCCAAGAGAATCTCACCATTATCTGGTCTATCTAGACCTGCTACTATGCGAAGAAATGTAGATTTACCACATCCTGATGGTCCAACAAGGCAAACAAAATCTCCATCATTTACCTTGAGATCTATGCCTCCAAGCGCTTGTAGCTTCTGTCCATCATGATCAAAATATTTTTCGATGTTTTTTGCTTCAAGCTTTGTCATGTTTCATTCTCCAGTAGAGCCTTGACTAGCTTTGTATCATGAAATATTCCATCTAAATTGTAGCCATGCCTTCCCAAATATCCCACAGAGTAAGCACGTTCTGCAAAAATGTAAATCGAATCAATACTCGGATCAGTTGTTATTTGTATGTGAGAAAAGGCTTCATTGATTATTTCATCTTTTAATGACTTGCCAAGAGTATTTTTTAGAAATTGATTAAAAATAACTTTAGATTTATCTGGGTTTTGGTTTATCCAATTTACAGTTTCTGTGTGAGCGTCTAACCACTTTGAAACTATTTCGGGATGATTCTTTATGTAATCATTTCTTGCAATCAAAACCACTGACGCAAATTGTTTTTGAGGCCACAAATCTTCCTCATTAAATAAACGAACCCCACCTAATTCCAAAACTAATATAGTTGCCCACGGTTCTGGCACCCATGCGCCGTCAATGTCGTCTTTTGCAAACAGTGTGTATATTTCGGGATTTTCCAAGTTAAATACGTATACAGAGCCACCTTTATCAGCAGGCTTTAATCCATTTTCATAAAGATAGTTTCTCAATGAGATATCCTGTGTGTTCCCAATTAGTGGAGCAGCGATCCTTTTTCCATCTAGATCTTCTGCAGTTTTTATTTGTGATCCTGGATTCACGACAAAGCTAACACCACTACTTGCTGCTCCAGAAATAATTTGAATTTCATTATTTTTTGATTGTAAAAAACCGTTTATTGCAGGTCCAGGCCCAACGTAAGCAATGTCTACAGAGTTTGCAAACATAGATTCGATTACCTGTGGACCACTATCAAAAAGTCTTGTTTCTATCTCTGTTCCTTCCAAGTTTTTAGAAAAGATTCCATTTTCTATTCCAACAATTGGAACAATATGGTTTATGTTTGGAAAAAATGCAACTCGAACCTTGTTTTGTGCTGTAACTTCATGAGTAAAATTTGCAATAACTACAAGTATCGTAATTGTAATTACAAGTGCGGCACCTACTGCGCACCTACTGCAGCAGTAAATTTCATAAAACAGCGTTATAATAATTCCGTTAAATAGTGATCGGATTTTAGCTCAAGCTAGCTGGAAAATTTCAAAGCAATCCAAGTGAAAAAATATAACAAAAACAAACTAACACAAAAAATAAATTCAGAGGCATACACTGAACTGCGCTATGAATAAAAAAGCTGTCTTGGCATTTTCTGGTGGATTAGATACATCAGTTGTTGTAAAGTATCTTCAAGTAAAGCATGGCCTTGATGTTGTAACTGTTACAGTTGATGTTGGTCAAGGGGATGATCAAAAAAAGATCGCTGCAAAGGCAAAGAGTCTAGGAGTTGTAAAACATTACCATATAGATGCAAAAGAAGAGTTTGTCAAGCAGTACATATTCCCGTCTATAAAGGCAAACGCGTTATATCAAAAAAAGTACTGTCTTGCAACTGCACTTGCCCGTCCACTAATTGCACAAAAGGTAGTTGAGATAGCAAAAAAGGAAAACGTATCAGCTTTAGCACATGGTTGTTCTGGAAAAGGAAACGATCAAGTCCGATTTGATATAACTATGCGTTCAAGATCAAATCTACCTATAATCGCACCAATAAGGGATATGAACTTGGATCGACCAACAGAGTTAGAATTTGCACAAAGACACGGAATCAAAATAGACAATGTTGCCAAAAAATTCAGCATAGATCAGAACCTTTGGGGAAGGGCAATTGAAGGTGGAGTCTTAGAAGACCCTTACAAAGAGCCTCCACATGATGCATTTATCTGGGTAAAAACAAAAAATCTGCCTGACAAGCCAACATATCTTGAAGTAAAATTTCAAAACGGAATCCCTGTACAGGCCGATGGCAAGTCGCTGCCTCCAATCAAACTAATTGAATATATCAACAAAAAAGCAGGCGGATGTGGAATTGGCATAGTCGATCACATCGAAGATCGCGTAGTTGGAATAAAATCACGTGAGGTTTATGAAACCCCAGCTGCGCTGTGTCTAATTGAGGCACATTCCGATCTTGAAAAAATGGTTCTCACAAAACATGAAACAAAGTTCAAGTCACTTGTTGACAGCGAGTGGGCATGGCTTGTCTATTCTGGACTATGGAATGACCCGCTAAAAGATGAATTAGATATGTTTATCAACCAATCACAAAAACGTGTGACAGGAACTGTAAAGTTAAAAATGTACAAAGGAAGTTTGCGTGTTGTTGGCAGAAAATCAAAGTATTCCCTTTACAGCCATGATGTGGCTACATATGGAAAAAAATCTAGCTTTGATCAAAGACTAGCTAAAGGTTTCGTAGAATTGTGGGGAATGCAATCAACAGAAGCTAATAAATTACAAAAAAAGAGGTGAGTTGAATCAATGAATTGTCCAGATTGTGATGGAAATATCAACGTCCCAGCAGACGCCTCCGTTGGAGAGATTGTCTCTTGTCCTGACTGTGGAGCCGACTTTGAGATTTCAAAAAAAAGCGGCTCAATAGAATTAAAGAAGGCAGAAACAGTAGGCGAAGACTGGGGAGAGTAATTGTCAAAGATTAGTATAGTTTTTGATCGAGTCCGAGCTGAAGAAAAAATGCTTCAAAAAGAAGCAGAACAGCTTGGACACGATACTACATCCATTGATGCAAAGATAACACGATTCAGTACAGAAAGCAAAAAGACTGACTATGATTTTGGCAATGTTGTACTTGAAAGATGTGTAAGCTATTTTCGTGGAATTCATTTTACTGCATGTCTAGAATTTTTGGATATTCCTGTAATCAACACTTTTGAAGTTGCAAATAACTGTGGAAACAAAATGCTTACCTCATTACTGCTAAGTAAACACAAGGTACCTACACCAAAAACCTACTTTTCATTTTCAGCAGAAGCTGCAAGAGAAAATCTTGACAAAGTAGGATATCCGCTTGTGATAAAACCCATTATTGGAAGCTGGGGAAGAAGCGTAGTACCGCTAAAGGACAAGGATACGGTAGATGCCTTGTTTGAGATAAGAGAATTTACAGATGGCCCGCATGACAGGATTTTTTATCTTCAAGAGATGGTAAAAAGACCTCCACGTGACCTGCGAGCAATCATTGTTTGAGATGAGGTAGTTGCTGCAATGTATAGAAAGTCGTCAGGCTTTAAGACAAATATTGCACTTGGGGCAGATCCTGAGCTCTGTAAAATTACAAAAGAGATTGATGACCTTTGTTTCAAGGCATCAAAGGCTGTAGGCGGCGGAATCTTAGGAATAGATATGATGGAAGATGAAAAACGTGGCCTAGTCGTACATGAAGTAAATAATACTGTAGAGTTTAAGGGACTAGCTAAAGTTGCAACAAAAAACATTCCAAAAACAATGGTAGAGTTTGCTGTAAATTCCGTTAGGAAATAAATTATACCACATTACGAAGAGTGGTATCTATGAAAGTTGGAGTTGTAGGCGCATCTGGATTTGTTGGAGGCGAAGTATTACGACTACTTGTAAGTCATCCAAAAGTTGAGATCACAATGGTTACTTCACGGCAGTATGTTGGCGAATATCTGCATAGGATACAGCCAAGCCTCAAGAGCTTTACAGATCTGACCTTTTCTGAGCTTGACTATGATAAAATGTCAGACAATTGTGACCTTGTTTTTACTGCAGTTCCGCACGGTACTGCAACTGAAATTGTAAAATCACTGTATGATAGGGGAATGAAGATAATTGATCTTAGCGCAGACTATAGGCTGCATAATCCTGAAGATTACAAAAAATGGTACGGATGGGAGCATCCCTATCCTGATTATTTATCAAAATCAGTATACGGCGTTCCTGAAATTCATCGAGAAAAAATCAAAAATGCTCAGCTTGTTTCTTGTCCTGGTTGCATGGCAGTTACTTCGATGTTAGCATTGTATCCATTGATAAAACGAAATCTAATTGATATTGATCACATTATTGTTGATTCAAAGATTGGCTCTTCTGGAGCAGGAGCAACCGCAGAGTCTGGAACTCATCATGCAATGAGGTCAGGAGTAATACGACCATACAAGCCTGCAAAGCACAGACACACAGGAGAAATTGAGCAAGAACTTAGTGAGGTAGGAGGAAAGAAGATCAAAATATCTATGAGTCCACATGCTGTTGATATTGTAAGAGGAATTTTGTGTACAAATCACACCTTCCTAACAAAGAGTATAGATGAAAAAGAGATCTGGAAGATATATCGTGAAGACTTTCAAAACGAAAAATTCATCAGATTGATTCGTGACAAAAAAGGATTTTACAAATTCCCAGATCCAAAGTTTGTTGTCGGCTCTAACTTTTGCGACATTGGCTTTGACATAGATGAAGACAACAACAGACTAATTGCGTTATCTGCATCAGATAATTTGATGAAAGGTGCAGCAGGCTCTGCCATTCAAAACATGAATGTAATGTGTGGCTTTGATGAGTCAGAAGGATTAAGATACACTCCTCTAACTCCAGTATAAGACATGATTACAATTAAGATTGGAGGGAGCGTAGTGGATAATTTACATCCTTCAACAATTTCTGATATCAAAAAAGTAGTGCGAAAAGAAGGCGTAGTACTAGTACATGGTGGAGGAAAGGAAGTAACTAAAGTTTCAGAAGAGCTTGGAAAAGAACCAAAGTTTGTTGTCTCACCTGGCGGAATAAAAAGCAGATATACAGACAAGGAAACTGCAGAGATTTTTACAATGGTAATGTCAGGACGCATTAACAAAACAATAGTTTTGATGTTGCAAAAAAATGGAATAAACGCAGTTGGTCTTTCAGGGGTGGACGGAAAGGTGATTCAGGCTGAAAGAAAAAAGAAGCTAGTCATAGTAAATGAAAAAGGACGAAAACAGGTAATTGACGGCGGATATACAGGAAAAATAACCAACGTAAATGCCAATTTCATAAAGTCACTTCTTGATCAAGGATATACTCCGGTCATATCACCTATAGCAATAAGTGAAGAATTTGAGTTCCTAAATGTAGATGGAGACAGGGCTGCAGCCTATGTGGCAGGAAAGATTGAATCAGACAAGGTTTTGTTTTTAACAAACGTTGATGGTCTTTTGCTTGATGACAAGCTTGTCAGGAACCTTACATTGACAGAAGCAAAAGAGGTTATGCCAAAAATTGGTTTTGGTATGGAAAAAAAAGTGCTTGCTGCAACAGAGGCGCTAGAGATGGGAGTAAATGAGGCATTAATTTCAAATGGGCAAAAAGAAAACCCAATATCTTCAGCAATATCTCATGACAATTGTACGGTAATCACAAAATGACTGAAGACCAAATCATGGGAAACCTCTACCAAAGGTTTCCAGTAACTATAGAAAAAGGATTAGGCTCACATGTTTGGGACATTAATGGTAAAGAGTACATCGACTGTATGGGAGGATATGGTGTAGCACTTGTTGGCCA
>JACOWO010000015.1 GCA_016176745.1 Nitrosopumilales archaeon | reverse complement strand
TCAGCTTTTATGTCAAACTGAATAATTATGATAATTAGAGGAATTGTGCTTGCAGGTATAGCTAATAGTCGCCAGTTCATTCGATGACTTTTTTATGATTCAAATATAAGCTAATAAAAAATAATGCAAAAGATTGAAAACTATTTTTGTTACCGGCACTGCAGGATCTGGAAAATCTTTACTCACATCAAAGATTTACGAATATTATACACGAAATGGTGCATTTGCAGCAGTACTCAATTTAGATCCAGGCGTTGATTCTTTACCATATACATGTGATATTGATGTTAGAGATTATGTTGACATTGTTTCTATAATGCATCAATATGATTTGGGTCCAAACGGCTCTTTGATTATGGCAAATGATCTTATTGCATCAAAAATTGATGAACTGCAAAATGAGGTAGATAGAACCAATCCTGATTATCTGTTGGTTGATACCCCTGGTCAAATCGAACTATTTGCATATAGAACTAGTGGCCCGTTTTTTATACAAAATTTACGATCTGAAGAAAAAGCAAATATCTTTCTTTTTGATGGTTCGTTAATTACATCACCAGTTAATTTCGTTTCACTCTCACTTCTTGCAACCTCGATTAAGTTAAGACTGGACGTTCCAACTGTTAATGTTTTAACAAAAAGTGATCTCATTGGTGAAAAATTAAAAGATGTTCTTAGCTGGTCGTCTAACTTAAGAACACTTGAAGAAGCAATTGCAAAAGAAGCTGATGGAGAGACCTATTCTCTTATCACTAATGTGTTAAGAGGTTTAAATTTGAGTGGATTTGCTCAGGGCTTGATTCCTATTTCAAATGTAACAGGCGAGGGAATTGTTAATTTAGAAATTGCTTTAAGCAGAGCAATTAACTTAGGCGAAGAGGTAGAAGATTAGTGGCATCAAGTGTAACTGTAAGGGCTCCCTCATCTACTGCAAACTTGGGGCCTGGTTTTGATGTGTTTGGTCTTGCATTGGATGCTTTTTTTGATGAGATAACCATTACAAAAAAAGGAAAAGGAATCAGAATTATTACTTCGGATTCAATTCCTGTTGTTCCAAAAAAAAATACTGCTGGTGTTGTTGTAACCGAGCTTGCAAACAAGTTTAAGATAAAAGATGGAATTGAAGTTAAAATCAAAAAAGGTGTTCCAGCAGGTTTTGGTGTTGGGAGTAGTGCAGCTTCGGCTTCAGCAGCAGTAGTTGCTATGAATAGGCTGTTTCAGCTGGATTTGGATAATAACTCGCTAGTTAAATTTGCAGGTGCAGGCGAAAAGGCCAGTGTTGGTTCAATTCATTATGATAACGTAGCAGCATCGGTTTTAGGCGGTTTTGTAATTGTAAGAACAAATCCTCTTGATGTAATTCGGATTGAACCGCCTAGTGACCTTGTCTTGTGCATTGCCATTCCAGACCTAAAAGTGCCAGCAAAGAAAACAGAGGTATCACGTAGCGTTGTTCCAAAAATAATAAAGCTTGCAGATGGTATCGCCAATTTATCAAATGCAGCTGCAATTGTAGCAGGATTTATGAAAAAAGATCCTATACTTATTGGAAAGTCAGTCAAAGATGTAATAGTTGAACCTGTAAGACAACACATGATTCCTGGTTTTAAACAAGTCAAGGAAAATGCGTTAGATGCTGGTGCTAATGGAGTAACAATAAGTGGCGCTGGTCCATCTGTAATAGCCTTTACAACAAAATCATCTAATCAAAAAAAGATTTGTGCAGCTATGAAAAGGGGTTTTGCCTCATCTAATACAAACTGTCAGACTATAATCTGTAGGCCCTGCAAAGGGGCAATTGATCTCTAGTATTTGGTGTTATTGTATTGAAAAGAGCTGTAGTAGTTTTTAGTGGCGGATTAGATTCTGTGTGTACGTGTGCCTACCTGAAATCAAAATATGATCTATATGGAATCACATTTGCATATGGACAGCGAGCTAGCAAAGAGCTAAAAACTGCAAAGAGTCTTGCTAAAAGTCTCAAACTAAAAAAACACAAAATTGTAGATATTGGTTTCATGAAAGATCTTTATGGTAAAACCAATGTCCTTACAAGTACAACAAGACCAATACCTCAGAAATTTAATTATTCAATTGTAGTTCCAATACGAAATGCCGTGTTTTTGTCAATTGCTTCTGCGTGGGCATTTACACTAAATGCATCTTTGGTTGCATATGGCGCACATAGAGGGGATGTATTTTATCCAGATTGTCGTCCTTCTTTTTCAAAGAAAATGGAGCTTGCGTTAAATCAAGGAGAGATTGACGGGATAAAAAATGGAATAAGAAAGAAATTAAGAATTTGGACACCGTTTAATGAATCACTTTCTAAAAGCGAGTTGCTAAAAAGAGGTCATGAAATTGTTGGTGATTTGTTGTTTAGAACGTGGAGTTGCTATTCAAATACGAAATTGCATTGTGGTAGATGTGAATCATGTAACAACCGCAAGGCTGCTTTTGTAAAAGCTAAAATTTTAGACAAGACAAGATATTTGAGTTAGTTTTATTCTGTTTGCTATCGGTTTTCCAAGATTGGTTTTTTCAGTATCAACCATCTGATTATAATATACCATCCAACAAAAATTGCCCCCGCAATTCCCCAAAAGATCCAGTTTTGCATTTGTGCATCAAAACCCATTTGTACAAACATGCCTGTGATTTCTCTTGAAACTAGTGCTGATACTGCCAGAACTATAAAGAATTCAATGGCTTTCCAAGTCCAATAAGGCCATGACTCTTTTGGTATGTGTATGTTGTTGTGTACTCCCACATACGTTGTCTTATGGGATGATTATTTATTTTTTCAGAAAGATTTAGGCAAACGAAGAAGAGTTGGTATTGTTTTTTATCATAGCAATGATATCTTTTCGATCTTCTTTTCTTTCATAAACTCCTCTAAATGCATGTGTAGTCATTTTTGCATCGTTTCTTACTCCTCGCATTTTCATGCATAGATGTTCTGCCTCTATAACCACGGCAACTCCTTTTACACCTTGTACAAATAGCTCATCTGCTATGTTTTTTGTAAGTCGTTCTTGAATTTGCAGTCTTTTTGAATATTTTTCTACCAAACGGACCAATTTTGAGATTCCAAATACCCTTCCGTTAGGGGAATATGCAATGTGTATTTTGCCAAAAAATGGCAGCATGTGATGCTCACACATTGAATAGAACTGGATGTCTTTTGCAATGACTGCATCGGAATCTTCAGAGAATTGAATTGATAGTTCAGAGTCAGAATCATATCCTGAAAAGATCTCCTTATACATGTCAACTATTCTGTTTGGTGTTTCGCGTAAACCCTCTCTGGTTGGGTCCTCACCTATCTCAATTATTAATTCCCTGATTAGTTTTCGTACTCTTTCTTCATCCATTATGGAGCACCTATCAATTTGTGTAATTGTGGTATTATACGTACCTCATTATAGAGAGGATATACTATGTCATAAAATTTCAAGAGTTGCTCCAAGCTTGGCTCGGCTATACCGTAGGTTGGTTGTATTATAAATCCCGCAATATCAGTTTTAGAAATTGTATTAAAGATTCTCTTGATTAGTTCTTTAAATGATGGTAAATCCGTTTTTGAGCTAACTACAATTTTGATGTATGTTATTTTCTTTAGTAATACTGATGTTTTAAGACATTCAAACGCATTTTCCATGAGTGTTGAATAGTGTTTAGGATCGACAAATTCAGAGTCCTTGGTCTTAAATTCAATTTTTACAAAATCAATAAACGGTACAACCTCAGAAAATTTAGCAGAGTCAAAACATGATGACTCGAGATATGTAGGGATGTTTTTTGATTTTACATGTTTTGCCATTTCCCTAACTGCTTCGTGTTGAATGAGAGGATCCCCTCCTGTAAAATTAACTTTGTAGGTTTTGTCTTGTAATTTGGAATTTATTATTTTACAGGCTTCTTCTAATGAATACTCTGTGCCAGAATTCATAGGAAGTGCCTCTATAGTATCACAATAAAAACATGTGAAAGGACAACCTGCCAGTCTAACAAATAATGTCTTTGTTCCATAAAGTATCCCCTCACCTTCCACAGATGTGAATATCTCAAACAGTCTTACTTTCAAGGATTTAATTATGAATGGTTGTTATTTATTCAATAAGATTATAGCAATAGTTATGACATTACTGGTTCTTTAGTATAAAATAAACCAGAAATGAAAAATACTACTCCTAAAATTCCGATTAATCCTCCAACAAATTCCACTGTTTCACCTAGGTCAAATGCTGTTGGTGCCCACAAGAATGCAATTAGTGCGCCAACAACCATCATAGGCATACCAACGCCAACAGAAATTCTAAAATGTATATGAAGTTTGTGTCAGATTATTGAAGCATTCTATACAATTTTTTGAGTGTCTTTTCAACTTCAGAAATTTTGTTTAATGCGTCTTTTGGTGAGTCGTCAGCTTGGGATTTTGCTTGTTCTAATAATGAGAGTGAGTTTTTGATCCAACGTTTAGCAGCAGCGTTTTTCTCTGCTTTTGCTGCCAAGTCATGTAATTCATTTTCTAATTGTTGAATTTTTAGCTTGATCCTTTCTGTTTTTGACTCTGAAAGAGATTCAGATCGTAGAGAGTTAACCTCGTTCTTATCGATTTTTGTGTTTTCAATATCATTTATGAATACATTTAACGTGTTAAATAATTTGAAAGCATCTTCAAGATTGCCTTTTGAAATAAGAATTTTTAATTCATCAAGCATGCTTTTTGCTTTATCTAGTTTGGTTGTATCAATGCGCTTACTAGTTGATAGTTTGTCTAATTTTGCTTCAAGGTCGTTAATTATGGCATCTATTCTATTTGCTTTTGATTCATCAAACTGATTTTTAAGTGTAATAATTATTCTAGTCTGTTTTACTATTTGGCTTGAATTAGATGCTTTAATGAGTTGTAGTCTTGATTGCTCTAGGTTTTTGGTTATGTTTTCTGATAAGCCTAGATCCTTTGCTTGTACAATAAGTGTATCAACTCGTTGTATTTGCTTTTCAGCAAAATCTTTTGCACGTATAGTCTTCTTTTGATCGGCGTTATCTTTGAGTACATTATAAACATCAAGTGTTAGTGATTCTAGTATGCCGATAGTCTTTTCTGCAGATCCAAGATCTCCACTGTTGTAATTATTTTTTGCAGTGATTATTAATTCGTCAAGCGTCTGAAAATCAATTTCTACGCCATTTTTTTCAGCTATTCCTTTAAGCCTATCCACATATTTTTCCATTCTATCAATAACTGGCTTTATTCCGTATTGTGTATTGGTATCCTGTGCTAACGCACGCTCTGCAACTGGCCTTACTTGGCTAATTTGCTGTCCAATTTCTTTAAAGATCTTCATTGCAGCCAAAAAGTGAGTTCTAGCTTCTTCAGCATTTTCCTCTTTGGCAGCATTGTTTAATGCGTCTATTTCGGCAGAACCTTGTTCATATAATTTCTTTATTTCGTTAGATACTGATTCTGTATTTGAGAGTTCAAGTTTTATGTGATCCCTTGCTTGCGTCGCAAGTCTAACTAGCGATTCTGTTTCTGATTCTGCATAGGCATAAGTTGAAATGGTACCTAGCAGACTTGCAATCAAAAATAACATAACAAAATGGGTTTTATTCATTGGCCCTCACCGGTTATACCGTCCTTTAACTTTACTAGATTTTGTGATTCTTTTTTTTCAATCTCAA
>JACOWO010000230.1 GCA_016176745.1 Nitrosopumilales archaeon | reverse complement strand
TTTTGAACGGTAATCACTGCATCTTTTTTTATTTTAATTCCACCTTTTCGCAGCTTTTGAACTACGGTTCTAACTGCTTGTATTGCCATCTCTTCTGATTTTGCACCTGTGCATACCATTTTGCCTGTTCTAAAAATCAGCGTTGCAGTTCGTGGAGTTTTTAGTCTAAAGACTAGTCCTGGGAATTGATCAGGATGATATTCAGTGTCTGGGAATTTTTTTGTGACATCGTTTAGATCTATTTTCTGGTCAACTGACGCAGATGCTACAACATTTTCAATACTTACAACGGGTTTCGTTTGCGGCATTTTGAGTCTTTTATAAAGGGCCTTTATATATACATAGTAAATTTTTCTGGCTCTAGTGGTGGCCTATCCACTGGTACCTGTATTCCTCTTCGATAAGATCTGTTTTGATCTGGTTCTTTTTGATATTTGGTTTTAGGCTAACATCAAAGAAACCAAGTCTTCCACGGTATGGAATTGGCACACGAAGCTCTTTAGCGTTTTTCAGGCAAAAGCCATATTTTCTGTTGTAGAAATTTTTTGAAGCAAAATGTTTCTTTGCATCTTTTTTCACTTCGTCTGCTGAACTGTATTTTTTTACATCATAGATTTCTGCTTTTCCAATTATTGCACCAGTTGGAAGTTTTGTTTTTATTTTCAGTCTTTTGTAATCCTCTTTTCTTATTTTTACTGGTGCATGTATCAAAAACTCGCCACGAAAGTTTGTGTTCCATGATCTAAGCTCGACTGTCTTTTTTCCCTTTACTATTAAATCAGCAAAGGGCTGTGATATGGAAAGACACTTCATGCAGATTTGTAAAATGTCACTAGGTGCTTAAATTTTATGCAAAACTTACTGGAAATCTACTTGCGAGAAAACAACTTGAACATTGTTTTTACTTGTTCTGATACTATGGAATTAAGATCCTTTACTTTTTTGTCCATCGCAGATACTAGATTCTGAAGCTCAAAGATTCTGCCGTCTAGTTTCTTGTTTTCTTTCTTTAGTGCCTCATTTTCTGCCTTTAGCTTGTTTATCTCGTCAACTAGTTTGCCATTTTTTTCCTTTAAAATGGTGCTTTCAGTAAA
>JACOWO010000014.1 GCA_016176745.1 Nitrosopumilales archaeon | reverse complement strand
GGACAAGATAGACCTAAGCCTGCTGCAGAAACGTATCCGCCAATAAACATCAAAGAATATAGAACAACTAATGATGCAAGTGAAATATATTTTAAAATCAAAATTATTCTACGATAAACTTTCCTTGCATACCTTGAATACTATGTCCAGGAACGGTACAAATGTAATAGTATGTACCTGGTACATCAGTTGTAAAAGTAACCTCACCACTTTCTCCTGGTTTTAATGGATTTGTTGCTGACTGGATGACAGAATTCCAAACAAGACTGTTTGGATCTTCTGGATTTGTTACAACACCAAATGCATGGAATGATTTACCAGTATTAGTTGCCTTGATTGTGACAGAGTCGCCTGCAGTTATCCTGATTTCTGGATTATGTCCTTCCTCTTCAGGTAGAGCATTAAAGGCAAGTGTTCTAAAATCTGATGATTCTACAAAATTAAGTTCGAAGTTGTGACTCACGCCTGTTGGTTGTACGGCTTTGGTTTCAGAGGACTGTTTTGGACCAACAATAATTTTTCCTTGCATACCTTGTTCTCTGTGACCAGGAACGGTACAAATGTAATAGTATGTGCCTTCTTCACTTGGGATAAATTGGGATTGTCCGCTTTCTCCTGGTTTTAATGGATTGCTTGGGCTTCTAATTTCACTACCCGGAAATGGAGTATATGTTCCATGTTCAAATTCTGCGCTTCCTTCTTCGGGTATACTGACGACTCCAAAGGCATGGAATGACTTGCCATTATTTACAACATTAAAAACTATTTTATCACCTACATTTGCCTGGATTTCTGGATTATGTCCTTCCTCTTCAGGTAAAGCATTAAAGGCGAGTGTTCTAAAATCTGATGATTCCACAAACGCTAATGATACTGGAATTTCTTTTCCAGTTACAGCTGCTGGAGCTTTAACTTCTGATACAGGCCCTCTTCCTGCCGCTGGAGTAACAGATGTCCAATAATCCCACATCCCAAAGAAGATTGTTCCACCGACTACACAAATTCCTAACACAATTGCCATCATCTTTGCTGTTCGTTCAGGAGAAGTTCTGAATATGGGTTCTATGTGTTCAGTATGGCTCATTTCAATTACCTAGTGATGTGGATTCTTTTGTTGATATGGATAATAGTATTTACCGCCAATTCCCCAAGGATCATCCATGTTAGCTTCTTTTCCTTTGGCTGCACTGTAAATCATATTTACAAGGAAAATTGCAGCACCAATACCTAATAGCATTGCACCTATTGATGCAAATTGATTCATTGCAACCCATTCTGGGAACGGTGGATAGTCGAAAATTCTTCTTGGCATTCCATAAAGTCCAAGTACATGCTGTGTAAAGAATACCATTACTGCCCCAATAAATGATGTAATAAAGTGAACATTGCCCCATTTTTCATTATACATTCTTCCAGTAACATATGGAAATATGTAATACAAGAATCCAAATGAACCAAATGCTATTGTACCCATCACAAATAGATGGAAGTGTCCCACTACCCAGTAACTATCATGTGTAATAAAGTCAAGCGGCATAGCAGTATTTACTACACCACCAGCACCTGCTGAGAAGAATAATGCGATGCCTCCAACTGACCACATCATAGGAGTTGCAAATCTAATTCTGCCGCCCCACATTGTAGCAAGAAAGTTGAATACATGCATTGCAGATGCTGGAACTGCTGCAAGTGTACCTACCATGAATACTGTTTTTTCTGTAAACGACATTCCAGTAGCATACATGTGGTGAGCCCAAGACGCAAAACTTACGATACTAAGTAGTATGAAGGCTGCAACTCCTGAACCATGACTAAATATTGGTTTTCTTGAAAATCTCGGAATTATTTCATACATGAATCCAATAGCAGGTATAACGAGTACATAGACCTCTGGATGGAAAGTAAACCAAAAGAGATGTTGATAAGCTATAGGATCTCCACCTCTGGCAGGATTAAAGAATCCAGATACACCAAGTCTATCAGTAAGTAACATTAGTAGTGCAGCTGCGAATGTGGGCATTGCAACTATCATAATTAATGAAGATGTTAGATAGGCCCATGCAAGTAATGGTATTTTGCTTAATGGAAGATCTGGATGTTTACATTTTAGAATTGTAACTATAAAATTAATTGCGCCAAGAATTGATGAAACGCCAAGAATCTTTAGACCAAATATCCACATGTCTGCTGCAGGTCCTGGTGCACTGATAACAGAATATGGCGCATATGCATTCCATGTAAAGTCTGCGAATCCAAGCCAGACTAACGCAAATCCTGGAGGAATCATCCAAAACGCAATGGCATTCAATTTTGGATATGCCATGTCTTTGTATCTTACCATGATTGGTATCAAGTAGTTACCAATTGCAGACGCAAATGGCAGAATAAAGAGAAATATCAAAGTGGTTCCGTGCACAGTGAACATTCTGTTAAAAGTCATAGAGTCAGCAATTATTTGAGAACCAGGCAAGAAAAGCTCTAGTCTAATCGCAAGCGCTAATGCACCACCCATAAAGAGTGCAGCTAATGATGTTATAAGATAAAGTAAACCAACATCAGTGTGATGAGTCGAAAACATTATTTGCCAAATTGGTCTTGGTTTTTGAATTTCTAGTACCATTTACTACCACCTCTGCATTTTGACTTTGTAATTAAAAATCTTAGTATCATGCTGTATCCTCTACATATAACGTTCCGCGCATATTATAATGAATTAAGCCACAATATTCCCTACATTGAATTGGAAATTCACCTGTATCTTTTGGTACAAACCAAACTGTGTTAATTCTACCTGGTACTGCGTCTTGTAATACAACGTAATCAGGAATATTAAATGAGTGTATGACGTCTTTTGATGTAATTTCAAATTTGTACGGTTTTCCTTTTTGTAAATGAAGCTCACCAATTTCTTTTGTTCCATCAGGATGCTCAAATGTCCAGAACCACTGTTGGCCAGTCACTTTAATTACTTCGGCATCTGCTGGAACATGGTCAACTAGTCTTTCCACATTCCATGATTCTGCTCCTACCCAAACAAGTAACGCAACAACAACTCCAATGTATACCCATTCAGGCCAAGTTGAATGTCCACTCATCTCTACCATTCTCCTGCTTCTTCATACTTTGTGGGTTTGGCTTTTGGATTAGATTCTCTAAATCGCAAAACCAGCCAAATTAATGTTCCAGAAACAACGGCTCCAATAACAAAAGCAACAGTCATCAATCTAAAAAATAGATTCCAGATCTCAACACGTCTGTCAAGATATTCACCTGGTTCATCACCTGCTGCTAATACATATTGTACTGTTGGTACTACGAATAAAATTGTCAATATGCATGATAATCCAAATATCTTTCTCATTACCAGTTGTTCTGTCGTGACCTTTAAATTGTATTTAAGGGTTTTGAGGATTTTCAGTTTTTAACAAATCTTTTTGCATCCATTGCATTAATCGCAGTAATTGATAATTTTCCTTGATCTTCATTAATAACAGTAAGAGAACAGTTAGCAATTATCAACTCAAACAATGATTGAGGTTTCAGATCAAGGATTGTTGAGAGTACAGCTTTTATTGGATCCATATGAGTAACCAACAAAACGTTTTCATTTGTGTGTTGGTTTATAACATAATCAACCATGTCTAAGATTCTTTTTTTAACTTCAGCAAAAGTTTCTACCCCATTATGAGCAATTTCAGTTTCTCCTTCATAAAATTTCAAAAATACATTTCCATGAGTAGTAAAAATTTCATTGTATGGCATACCTGTAAATTTTCCCATATCAATCTCAATCAATCTGTTATCAATTTTGTATTCAATTGAATTGTTTTTTGCAATAATATCTGCAGTTGTTAATGCACGTTCGATAGGACTTGTATAGATTGTATCTATTTTGAGTGGTTTTAGATATTTTGCTATATTTTTAGCTTGTTTGATGCCAACTTCCGTCAATGGAATACCAGGTGTTCTCCCAGCTAGAATTCGTTTTGTATTGTTTTTAGCTTGACCATGTCGCAGAAATATAATCAATTTTGAATTCTTCTTGAGCTCCAAATAGAGATAATAATAACATTACCAGAACCAAGTCGATGAAAATAGGAATTGTTGGCGGAACTGGCGGTATGGGAAAAGGTTTTGCGCTTAGATGGTGTATCAATCATGATATTTTAATTGGTTCAAGAGATGCAACAAAGGCAACTAGTGCTGCAGAAGAATATACAAAACTTGCAAGTGAAACCTATGGAAAAATTAATGGAACTGTTAAAGGAAATGATAATTTATCTATTGCAAAAGAAG
This sequence comes from Nitrosopumilales archaeon, assembly GCA_016176745.1. Lineage (GTDB taxonomy): Archaea > Thermoproteota > Nitrososphaeria > Nitrososphaerales > Nitrosopumilaceae > VHBM01. Next base: position 191 of record JACOWO010000014.1, on the reverse strand, counting down.
CCGAAGAACAAGCTAAGGCAACCCAGATGTTGGCTGGTGCTACTAGAAGTAGTTTTGAAACTTATAAAAAAATTGCTGAGGAAATTTCAGGTATGGGGTGTAGTTTGCTTCCTGGTGATATAGTCTTAAAGCGTATGGGTGGGGATGAAGATCAACAGATGGTTGGTGGTGCTGAAAATAATGTTGCTCAA
>JACOWO010000232.1 GCA_016176745.1 Nitrosopumilales archaeon | reverse complement strand
AAAATATTCTCTTGCAAATCCTGCAAGACCTGCATGATCAGCCCAAATCGCAACCATATCCAAAGAAGATGAATCACCAATTTCTGGACCAAGTAATATAACCACATAACGTTTATCAGAAATTATTCCTCCGCCAAACAATCCTTTTTTGAGTTTTACCTTTGCCACTCTTGAAATTGCAGTTAAAGAATCTCTGTCTATCTTATCTGATGTTAATATTGTAACATCAACTCCTCTATCGTGAAGGGAACGAAGTTTTGGCAATGCCTGTTTTACTAACTCTTCACTAGCCTTTGGAACTGCGATAAGGACCTCATTTCTACAAGACTCTATTATCTCTAAAATTTTTGCAACAATATTAACGGCACCTGATAAAACCCATATGTCTGGACGTTCACTAGAACCACTTTTTTCATATAGTGGAACAAGTTCGTTTAAAATAACAGTCTGATTCTCCTTAAACTCTGTATCTGCTTTTTGTTTAGTAGATTCAAGACCGGTTGTAGGCGATTTGGCAAAATATTTGGTAGGTCTTGAATCATCAGAACCTATCCATCCTTTTTCTTCCAAGGCGCCTAAAATCTCATAAATTTTTGAATATGGCACGCCTGATTTCTGACTAAGGTCAGATGCAGTAAGCTCACCTGATTTCAGTAATGAAGTAAAAGTTTTGATTTCATAACTAGTAAGCCCTATTTGCTCTAGTGCTTTTCGTGTCTTGTCAGAAATACTCATGCGATCTACTCGACGCTTTTTGATATTTAAACCCCATACGAATATCTCTACTGAATACAACGGGGGCAAGTATGAAATCTATTAAATACTATTTTCAAAGTGCCAACTATTAGGAATGGCACTAATTCAGATTGCTAACCAATCTACAAAGAAGGTAGGCAAGAAATCAACTATTAGATTTACTCAAAGCATTTGTCCAGATTGTAACATGATCCTAGACGCAGAAGTCTTTGAAAGAGATGGCAGAGTCTACATGACAAAGACCTGCCCAACTCATGGTGAATGTGAAGAGCTTTACTTTGGCTCATATGAGATGTACAAGAAATTTAGTACATACTGGGTAGATGGAAAAGGCGCTCATGCT
>JACOWO010000035.1 GCA_016176745.1 Nitrosopumilales archaeon | reverse complement strand
TAAAACTTGTTGTTTATATTTTCCCAAACCACCCCGATCCAAAAGAGCTGTTTTGGCCATGTGATTCCTTTTAAGGACATGAGAAAATAGCTCTTCGTCTAAAAACTGTAGTGCATGTTTTGGTATAACCGTTCCTAAGGCATATTCACCATTGATCAGCTCTTGTGTGAATTTTTCAGGGTAATGCGTACCACCAAAACAGAGTGCCACAGGCGAGATTTTTTGTTCGTTATTCATTACATCTACAACGATTTGCGCTACAGAACCGCATAGTTTTGTATTAGTCCATTGTTTTTCAGTGGTTCCAATCTCAATAAACAATGCAGGCTTGTTAAGCGAGGTAGGACCATGGTGGGTTGCTTCAATTGTTATTTCAAAATCAGAGAAAATGTCTTTTTTGTTCCAAAGACTTTGAATGTATGATTTTTGAATGTAAGGATGAGGTACTGCCACTTGCCTTTCAAGACCTCCAAAATTTGCATCGGAAAAATTTCCAGTACTATGAGCTGTAAGGGCCAACACATTTGATTCAGCAGCATGTTTTGATAAAAATACATAGCCATCATATGCGTATTTTTCTTCTAGCCAGTCAGCTGAAATCGCTGGAGTTGAAATTATTATTAGATCAAATTTTTTTCCATGAAAAATATCACCATCTTTTTTCATATCTTTTGATATGAAATTTGCCATGTTATTGCCTGCAGGCCAGCCATGGATCCAAAACGAACCTTAAGAAACATGGCAAATACAATGAAGCTTGCCAAGAAATCAGACAAAGACGACTATATGCAACATCTTAGATTGGTTTTACTAGGAATAGCAACTGTGGGTGCGATTGGATTTATAATTCAGTTTGTGTTTTCAGTAATTACATTCGGATAGGTAAAATTGTCTCAGGAAGTAAAGTCTCATCTTTTTGCAATTCGTACCACAGGAGGTCAAGAGAAAGTAGTAATGAATCTCTTAGAAAATAAGATAAAGATGAAAAAAATCAACGTCCAATCAGTATTGTTGGTTGACAATCTAAAAGGCTATGTTGTTTTAGAGGCAGTTGATGCAAATGATGCCTTTAATGCAATTCAAGGGATAAGGCATATTCGTGGCCAACTAAGGGGCGAGTTAGAATTCAAAGACATTGAAGGATATCTCATCAAAAAATCAACTGTGTCAGAGCTTGCAGTTGATAGCGTTGTTGAGATAATTGGAGGTCCGTTCAAAGGAATGAAAGCTACTATTACACGAGTTGATCATGAAAAAGAGGAAGCTACAGTAATTTTGCTTGATGCATCATATCAATTACCTGTTACAGTCGATGCAAACTATCTCAAGCTTTCAACTAGCAAGGATTAAATTTTCTTTATAGAGTGAAAAACCAATGGCAGACTTGCAAACTATTTCAACACTTGTAACTGGCGGACAGGCCTCTGCAGGTCCTCCGCTTGGACCGGCTTTGGGGCCAATGGGCGTAAACGTAATGCAGGTAATTACTGCGATTAATGAAAAAACCAAAGACTTTGAAGGAATGAAGGTTCCTGTTACCGTTTCTATTGACCCATCTACAAAAAAATGGGAAATTGAAGTTGGCATTCCCTCTTCAGCAGCGTTGTTATTAAAAGAGGCAGGAATTCAGAAGGGTTCTGGAACTCCAACAACTAATTGGGTTGCGGATGTAAAGTTTGATACCATTGTAAAGGTTGCAAGAACAAAGCTAGATTCATCTTATGCAACTTCATTAAAATCTGTTGCAAAAGAGATTATTGGAACTTGTGTGTCTTTGGGCGTAAAAATCGAAGGAAAGACTCCAAAAGAAGTTACTGCCGAAGTCAATGCTGGGAAATGGGATGAAAAGCTCAGATAATTATTTTTTAATAAGATAAGTAGGTTCTTTGTCAGTTTTTTGTAGCTCCACAAAAGTTTCAGTGTTTTGAATGCCATCAATTTTTCCAATTTTTTCTATTGCAACTGTATGCAGCGATTCTAGATTTTCAGCAAGAATTGTAATCATAATATCAAATCTTCCAGTAACCTCAGATATCGAAGTCACTTCAGCAATGTCTAGGAGCTGTTTGTGTATCGCATCTTTTTGTTTCGGGTCACGGTTAATACCAACTGTTGCTTTAACACCTATTCCTAAAAGAGAGTCGTCAATCACAATAGTGAATTTTTTTATTAGTTTCTTTTTGCCAAGCCGCTTTATTCTGCTATACAGAACTGATGCATTTATCCCAAGTTTTTTGGATAGGTTTGGTACAGAGATAGAAGCATCTTTTGTTAATTCATAGAGCAGTTTCATGTCAAGCTCATCGAATCGATGCAAGGTTCTCGAAATAATTTGCTACACGTTAATAAATGTAGTTTCATTTATTCCGGTTTTTGGCATCTAGCTTAAAAAAATGAAATTTTGTAAAAAAGTCGTTTTGTGGAATAATATCTCTAAACGATTTTAAGTAGGATTCCGTGATGTTGCCTAATGGTTAACGAAACTCAACTTACAGAAATGGTAAAGACTGCAAAAGCTGAAACTAAGAAGCGTAAATTCAAGCAGTCATTAGAGCTGATTATGATTTTCAAAGATATTGATGTCAAAAAAGGGTTTGCTATGAATGAAACGGTTCAGCTGCCAAAAACAAGCTCGCCTGCATCAGTTTGCATTATGGCGTCTGGCGACATGGGACTAAAGGCAAAGACTGCAAAAGCCGATAAAGTAATTGATGGTGACGAACTTAATCAACTAAGTGCAAATAAAAGACAATCACGTAAACTCATCAATAGTTATGATTTTTTCCTTGCCGATACCAAACTTATGCCAGTGGTAGGTAAAACACTAGGGCAGCTTTTAGGTCCAAGGGGAAAAATGCCAACTCCCGTTCCTTTTAATGCGTCAATTGATTCATTTTTAGATAGATTTCGATCATCGATTAGAGTAAAGGTAAAAAATTCACTTTCTACATCATGCAAGATAGGTGATGAGACTATGACAGATTCTGATCTGGTTGCAAATGCCAGTGCAGTGATAAATGCAGTAGAGAAAAAATTGCCAAGTGGAGACAAGAACGTAAAAAGAATTCTGATAAAAACTACCATGGGAAAAATAGTCAAAGAATCACAACAGGTAAAGAAGAATGCATAAAGATCGAACCTCATATCCAAAAAGAAAGGCTCTTTTGTATCAGCAACTACAAGAGCTTCCAAAAAAGTACAAAGTATTGGCTCTTGTGCGTATGGAAAAAGTAAGATCATCGCAGTTGCTTCCTTTAAGAAAAAAATTCAAAGACGAAATAGAGATTGTTAGCATCAAAGACAAAGTTGCACAAAAGGCATTTTCCACACTCAAGATACCAGGCATAGAAAAAATGATTGATAGTCTAAAGGGACAATGTCTTTTTATGTTTACAAACATGTCCCCCTTCAAGCTAAACGTGCTTCTTAGCAAAAATAAGATAAAGCTAGCTGCTCGTGGAGGCGATATTGCAAGTATAGATGTAATAATTCCTGCAAAAAACACAGGCATTGCACCAGGACCTATTCTTACTGATTTTAAAGAGGCCGGAGTTGCAACAAAAATAGATCAAGGTACAGTGTGGATTACAAAAGAATCAATACCTGCAAAAAAAGGTCAAGTCATTTCTGCAAAACTAGCAACACTGCTTGGAAAACTAGACATAAAACCTATCGAAGCAGGTATCGCTCTTAATGCTGCACTTGAAGAGGGCAAACACTTTGTAAAAGATGATTTAACAATTGATGTTGAAAAATATAGAAACGCGTTTAGCCAGGCCCACCAAGAAGCAGTTTCATTAGCTATAGAGGCAGCGTATACAACTTCTGATACCATAAAGCAGATACTTGCAAAGGCTTCACAATCATCACGTTCTGTTTCTATCGAATCAGGTTATGTTACAGATGATACTAAGGAGCAAATATTGCAAAAAGCACATGCACAAGCTCAAGGACTTGTAAGCAAATCTAAAGATTACAAGCCAGACTAGTGGTATCTCAAAGTCGTTGTAAAAGCCTCAATTGTTCACAAGTAATTGCAGTTTTTACACAAATAAAACACAGTTCCGTTTGAGTGGCTCACAAACTTTTGAGGTTCTGGTTTTGGGCAGTTGGGCCTTCTCAAATCATGCTTAGTGTTCATGATTTTCTTATACAAAATCAGTATAAGAGCACATTTCTGTTTATCAACTCCTAAAAATGGCAGAGGCCTATTGGAATGGCTGCTAAACTTCTATCCAAATTTTTTATTTTGAATTTGATAGAAAAACTACACGGGATTAATCGATGCTTCCTTTCGATTCATTAGATATATCCCAAATATCATTATTCCTGCAGCCATGATTTGATACCAGCTGATCTGCTCTTGTAGAAAAATAGACGCTGCTGCAAGCCCAAATACAGACGACATGGAAAATATCAGAACGGTTCTAACTGTGTTTATTCGCTTTAGACTCTGCAAGAAAAAGTAAAGCGAGGCTGCAAACCCTATTGCGCCAAGTACCAGAATTGGCACAATCTGCGATGTCTGTATGTTAATTGGGATTCCAAAAACAAATACGGCAATACCAAACAGGATGGCTCCGCCTATTGCCGATTTTACCTGAGCAATTTTTGCAACGTTTACTTTTTGCGCTAACATTCTACTCAGATTATTATCAATTGCCCAAAACAGCATCGAGCTGATGATTAGCATATCTTGATAGTGGATCTGCTGCAAGGTAAAATCTGAAAAATTCAGATCAGTTGTAACAATAATCATTCCAATCAAAACCAGAAATGTTGCAATGTATCCAAGCAATCCAAGTCTTTCTTTGAAAAATATCATTGCAAGCAAAACCGAAAAGAACACTTCACCATTAGTTAACAGTGCGGCATCAGAAGCTGAAGCATGTATCAATCCAGCAAAAAACAGACTGGGTGCAATTACAGCACCAGATATAGATATTGCAATTATCAAAAGATAGTTCCTTTTTGTATGCGGGAAGCTTTGTTTTTGAGCAAGTGGAGTCAGTGTGGTAGCAGAAACAATATAGATCACAGATGCAAGCAATAATGGATTTACAGTTGATACTAGCGGTTTTGCCAGTGTGGACACAGAGCCAAACATTACAGCTGCCAGTATTGCAAACAAGTATCCAAGACGCACATCTCCATATTTTTGGGTCAGGCCCATGTGTTGGAAATTTGGGTTTTGCTTATTTTAAGCCATAGTCATCTGAATTATTCAA
>JACOWO010000034.1 GCA_016176745.1 Nitrosopumilales archaeon | reverse complement strand
TGATTTCATGAAAGCTAGTCTTTACTCTGATTTCTGCACCGTTTTGCTGTGCTTGGTGTGCTATTTGCTTGTCAAGCTCTCTTCTGTTAATTTCTACGACATTTTGTTTTGCTGAATTTATGACAAAACTCTTACCATTTGGAGAAAAAATCTCAGCCGTGTCTATCTTATGTTCGTATGTTTTTCTGTGTGGAATTATCCCCAACTCTTGTAATCCTGTAACGCTTACTAGTCCTCCACAATGTTCAGGCGTTCCTATCTCATAATCTTCTTCTATAACTAAAACACGGTAGCCCTTCTCTGCAATCTCTCTTGCACAAATCAAGCCTGCGATACTTCCACCTGCTATTACAACATCATAGTCCACAAATGGTATGAATTGTGCAATTATTTAATTCAAAAGTTTTTCATAATGTCTCTTTATCACCATATACATGGCAGGCATAAAGCAGGTTATTGCAGTAAGAACTGATCTTCAGATGGGTAAAGGCAAGATTGCAGCTCAGGTAGCACACGCATCATTACTTGGTGCTGAAAATGTAAGAAAATCAAATCCTGCTTGGTTTAAGGAATGGTGGGATGGTCAAGAAAAGGTAGTTGTTAAAGTTGACAGTCTTAAAGAAATCGAAGAAATAAAAAAACTTGCAATTTCATTAAATGTTCCTTGGTCTGAAGTTTCAGATGCAGGACACACCCAAATAGAACCTGGAACTACTACCTGCATTTCATTGGGGCCTGCTCCAGAATCTCTGATAGATAAGATAACTGGAAAATACAAATTGTTATAGTTGTTTTACTACAATACTGTTTCTATAAATTGGAATAAGATATAACATGGCATCATAATTTTGCATCTGTGAAGAAAAAAACAAAGGGACTTATCGTAGGAATATTTTTTGCAGTTATACTTCTTACATCTGCAGTATCTATAGCACTTCCTAATCTGATGCCTGCTCCTGAAAGCGAAGAAGTTACAGTTACAGTTACAGGAACTCCAGCTGACAATTTTCCTGATGATCAACGTGCACAATTTTGTGGCAGTGAAGACGCAAAATCAAATACATACATTAGAGAATATGAAATCCAAACAAAATGTACTCAACCGCTTGCCATAACAACTGATCCAGATGGAAATGTGTGGTTTGCACAGGTCAATACGGGAAAAGTTGCAAAGTTTGATCCAAATGCAGAATTATTTACCGAGTATGAAAATCCTGAATGGCCACCAAAGGCTCGTTCTATGATGTGGGGGATTGCATATTCTCCAGATGGTTCACTATGGTTTACAGATGATGCACATGACTCTGTTTGGAAATTTTCTATCGAGGATGGAAAATATGATAGACACGGATATCCATCAACAGGAGACGCACTTCCACAACGTCTTGAGATATCAGGTTCACAAATTATAATAAATGATTTTACAGGTAACAAAATTACATTCTTAGACCCAGCATCCCAGTCTGCTGATGAAACAGCTTATCGTGTTGTTGCCTCACCACTTGAGGATTCATTCACAGGATCATTTGCAGTTGATTCAGATGATAACATATGGTATACAAACTGGCAATTCAGGCAGGGTGGGGCTCTTATCAAGTTTGACCAAAAAAGTTACTTTGAGGCAAGCGCTTTAGCTAAAGATGCAGGAATTCCACTCTTTGATTTCATCCAGGTTTTCCAGCTACCATCTATGAATGCACCAAATGGCATTTCTGTAGGAAATGATGGAATAGTATGGATAGCAGACACATCGAGTAGTTTTTTTTATAGTTTTGATCCTTTAACTGAAAAGTTTACAAAATACACTACATCAAAACCTGATATTTCATCATATGGAAATGCAACAGGCCTTATCAAAACACCTGTCTCTGGTCCATATTGGACTGACTTTGATCAAAAAGGCAGACTAGTTTTTAATGAACAATCAGCAAACCGCATTGGAATTTTTGATCCAAGCATAGAATCACTTGTTGAATATAACATTCCATCTAAAAATACAATCTGGGCAGACTGTGATCCTCTAACTGATTGTGGGCTAGCCCAAGTATTTGATTTTACAACTCAAAATGACAAAATATGGTTTACAGAGTGGGTTGAAAACAATATTGCTGTTCTTGATACCTCAATTCCTCTTCCATTTCAAATCGAACTAGAACAAACTGAAATTACTTTGAAAAAAGGAGAACAAGTAGAACTCTCAATGAAAGTTATTCCATCATCAGCTGGAAAAATATCATTTACTTCATCTAACACTGCATCATTCTCAGACATTATAGTTGATTTTGATAAGGCTGAACAAGAAATATCTGGAAATGAATCAGCGTCAATTTCAGTAACGATCGAAGCAAACAACAACGCATTGTCTGGTACATACAAGGTTCTTTTAGGTGCACAAAATGATGAGGTATCAGTTTCTCAGTTTGTCACTATAATCATAGAAAAGTGATATCTAAAATCGATAAAGAAATTGGAATTCTAGTATACACTACAGCATTTTCTGGGTGTGGAGGAAAAATCAGGACTCAAAATGAAGATTTCATAGTATCAGAGGTTTTATCAAAAAAAGTAGAATCATCAATTACTGAAAAACCTGGCTATGCAGTTTACAAACTAAAAAAACACGGAATTGACACACATCATGCATTAAATGATGTTTTCAAAAAGCACGGTTTAAGATTAAAAGCACTTGGTCTAAAAGATGCTGCAGCAACAACCGAACAATACGTTTGTTCCATGAACAAATCCCAATCAATTGACAGTATAACCGACAAAAAGTATTCATTGAAAAGAATCGGGTTTGTCCAAAAACCATTATCAAAAAAAGATATGATTGGAAACCACTTTAAAATTAAAATAACTGGTGCAAAATCAAACATTACAGAATTTTCTGAATTTGATAAAATTCTAAACTTTTATGGTTATCAGAGATTTGGCACAAAAAGGCCAGTAACTCATAAAATTGGCAAAGCTCTAGTACAGAGAAATTTTGATGAAGCAGTAAATTTGCTCTTGAGCTTTACATCAGAGTATGATTCTCAAGAAAACAATGAACTACGGCAACAACTAGCAGACAAATCTGCCTTACAACGACTAGCTGAAAAAATTCCACCGCAAATGGATCTTGAGCGGATTGTTGTTAGTGAGATTCTAAAATCTGGAAATTCATTAACTGCGATTCGAGCATTGCCCATTTCAATTAGAAGACTCTACATTCAAGCCTATCAGTCTTTTATTTTTAATAAAACACTGAGCATGGTATTTTTAGACGGTGAAGATTTGTTTGTGCCAAAAGAAAACGATGTGTGTTATGACAAAAATGGCTTGATTGGAAGATTTGTTAACGATCCTAGCCAGTTACTAGCTGTTCCATTTGTTGGCTATTCATATTTTAAGAAGACTAGATTTGATTACCAAATATCAAAAATTTTAAAAGAGGAGGAAATCTCGCCAAAGGATTTCTTCATAAAAGAAATGCAAGAGGCAAGCAACGAAGGTGGTTTTAGGCACGTATCTGTAAAAATTGATGATTATACCATAAATGACAACACTACATCCTTTACACTTTCACGAGGATCATTTGCCACCATACTATTGCGAGAAATTATGAAACCAACAGATCCAATTTTGGCAGGATTCTAGTCTTAGAGTTTATTAAAAGAACTAGGTACATTATGATCATGAAGGCAACTTTTGCAGCAGGATGTTTTTGGGGAGTCGAAGAATTATTCAGAAAAATAAAAGGCGTTAGCTCTACAATGGTAGGATACACTGGTGGAGCATTTGAAAATCCAACCTACGAGGATGTTTGTTCAGGCACAACAGGTCATGCAGAGGCCATTCAGGTAGAGTATGATCCAACAATTACATCCTATGAAGAACTATTGATGATTTTTTGGAGCAATCACAATCCAACAACTCTTAATAGACAAGGCCCTGATGTTGGCGAACAATATAGATCAGCTGTGTTTTATCATACACAAGAACAAGAGGCTGTTGCACAAAAGATGAAAGAAAAACTACAAGACGCAGCAATGAAAAGATTTGGCAAAAAGATCGTAACTGAGATAAAACAAGCTTCAACGTTTTACAAGGCAGAAGAATATCATCAAAAATATCTAGAAAAGAACCCTTGGCGTGTTTGTCATACAATGTAGATATACTAATAGGCTAAACCCACTAAATTAATGCCGATGGAGACAGCCTATGTTTTGATGAGTTGCGAAATAGGAACAGAACATGATCTTCTTTTACAATTAAAAAAAATAGAGGGCGTCAAAGATGTTACTATAACATATGGCGATTATGATCTAGTTGTTGAAACAGAAACAGAAAATGAAAGCAAGATGAATGAACTAATCTCAGCAAAGATTAGAAAACTAGAAAAAATTCGTTCAACTGTAACGCTGAGAGTTATAAGCTAACGTTTTTTTGTAAAGTAAATTTTTACCCCTATTCCTACACCAATAATCAATATTCCAATAACTGCAATTTGTTGACCATAAGTTATCCAGTTTGGATTTTCATACATAAATGACTCTTGAGGGCCAACTA
>JACOWO010000033.1 GCA_016176745.1 Nitrosopumilales archaeon | reverse complement strand
CAGATGGCTTTTTGGTAAGCCCAGTATTTGATGAAATATCTTCCAAAGTATTTGAAAATTTAAAAAAAGACTGTGATTTTGTTTTTCTTGATCCCCAAGGATTTTTGAGAAGAGTTGATATGGAAAAAAAAGTATTTCTTGAAAAAACAAACATCAATCTATCAAAAATTAATGCTATAAAGTTAAGCTATGATGAAATTATGACATTAGCTGATGGCGCAACAGTTGATGATATGAAAAGCATACAAAAAAGAGGGGTCAAACACATACTTCTTACAGACAAAAAGGAAATTTCGCTTCTTGTAAATGATAGAATTTACTCTATTACCTTGCCAAATAATGAAGTATATGATACAACAGGACTAGGAGATATTTTTTTCACTACGTTTTGTTGTACTTTATTAAAGGAAAATGATTTTCTTTGGGCATTATGTTTTGCCGGAGGTGCTGCTCAGGCAGCACTTGACACAAAAGAATTTGGATTAAAAAAAATCCCAGAAAAAAACAACATTGAAACAAACGGCTCTTATTTCTATAATACTGTAAAGTTCAAACAAGTTTAGGCTTTTATTGTACATATTCTTGTATTTGCACTATGCAAGTTGGCATAGCAGGAACAGGACTAAGTGAAGCTACTGCAAAAATGATAAAAAAAGAGCTAGATGATCGTGGCATTACATCTTTTTATGTATCAACAAAATCAAAACTACCAGATATTGATTGCATAGTAGTTCTAGGTGGAGATAAAGGGGTTCGAAATTACTTTCATAAAAATCCTGATTCCACAATTCCAGTGTTTGGCATAAGCGAATCAGAATCAAGCGGTTTTCTGGCACAAATTGATCTAAAGGAATTTCCAGCTTATGTAACTCGATTAAAAAAACAAGATTACAAAGTAGAAGAAGTGCCAAGAATTAGTGTAAAGATAGACGGAAAGGCAGTATACCCGGTACTAAATGATGTTGCTGTTTTTGCATCAAAGAGTGCAATGCTAATGGAACATGTCTTGCGTGTAAACGGCGAAGAGGTGTGGCATGATAACAGTGACGGGGTGATAATATCTACGCCTATTGGATCATCTGCATATTCAATGTCTGCTGGGGGGCCTGTAATTTTTCAAGATTCTCCAGTATTTGGAATTATATCAGTAAACTCACTTGATGTTACACGCAGGCCACTTGTTGTCTCAAATACCAGTCTGATCGAAATCGATGACATCTCTGCAAGAATTTATTGTGAGGTTGTTTTGGATGGAATTGATCGATTCAGAGTCAATAAGGCAGTAGAGGCAACAAAGTTTGTTCCATCTGCCTACCTGATACGAATGAAAAAAGATTCTACTGCAGTTTCTGCACTTGCAAAAAAAGTCAAGCTAGCCGAAGAATTATTTAGCATGCCACCAAGCTCAAAATTGCTTCTAAAGATTTTAGAATATGAGGGGGCAATGACACAAAAAGAATTGGCAACAAAGACGCTTTTGCCAGACAGAACAGTACGACTTGCACTTAGCCACCTATTGGAAAAAGGCTATGTGAAAAGAAAGATCTCCATGCGTGACGCAAGACAAAAAATTTACGAGATTGCAAAACTAGGCTAACTATTAGAAGCTGCTCTTACAAACGCTTCAAATGATGCTTCAGGAAATCCAGGCCTGCTACTAAATTCTGGATGAAATTGTACTCCAAGGTAAAATTTATGCGAAGGAATCTCCAATATTTCCATTCTTTTACCTCCATCACTTTCAGCTGAAAAACTCATTCCCTTTTTCGTTAGATCACCCAGGTATTCTTTATTGATTTCATATCTGTGTCTGTGTCTTTTAGTAATTAGATTTGATTTGTAGATTTTATGTGCAAGTGAATTTTCCTTAACGTTAATTTGGTTTGCTCCTAGTCGTAATGATCCTCCCATGTTTGATACATTCTTTTGCTCTGGCAGCAAGTCAATTATTGGATGTTTTGTTGTTGGTGCAATTTCAGTAGAGTTTGCATCATCAAAATTACAAGCATGTCTTCCAAACGCAACAGCGGCAAGCTGAAATCCAAAACAGATTCCAAGATAAGGAATATTTTTTTCACGTGCAAAATTCGCTGTTTTTATTATTCCTTCAGAACCCCGCACCCCAAATCCACCTGGAACCAAAATGCCATCAAACTTTGCTAAATTCTCAATGTTTCCATTTAATGTTTCAGAGTCTATCCACTCAATAGATACTGTCTTTCCAATCTTTGCCCCTGCATGTACTAGTGCTTGGTTTACGCTGACATAGCTATCTGCCAAGGTAACATATTTTCCAACCATTGCTATGCTTACTTTATTATCTACAGGTTGCAGTGATTTTACAACAGAATCCCATTTATCCCAATTAGCAGATGCGTTTACAAGTCCTACCTTTGCAAATTTTTTAAAGATTAGATCCACTATGCCTTGATCATATAATGTCTGTGGAACCATGAAAATTGAAGGAACGTCATGGCATGAAAAGACATCATTAACAGAAACATTTGAAAACAAGGCAATTTTTTTCTTGGCAACATCTTGCAGTGGTGTTGTGCATCTTACAGTAAGTATGTCTGGTTGAATACCTATTCTTCGTAATTCTTGAACGCTATGTTGCGTTGGTTTTGTTTTTTGTTCGCCGACAACATCAAGTGAGGGTGCAAGTGTAACATGTACAAAAAGGACAGTTTGAGGTCCATCTTCGACACGCATTTGTCTTAGCGCTTCAAGGAAAGGAAGACTCTCAATATCTCCTACTGTTCCTCCACATTCGACTACAAGCATATCGAGATTTTCGTCTTTTGCGATTTTGCGTATGCGATTTTTTATCGCATCAGTTACATGAGGAATTATCTGTACACAAGCACCAAGGTATTCGCCTTTTCTTTCTGCCTCTATTACACTTGAGTATATCTGGGCAGTTGTAATATTGTGTGATTTAGGTATGTTCTGGTTTAGAAATCGCTCATAGTTTCCTATATCCATGTCACATTCGCCACCATCTTCGGTGACAAACACTTCACCATGTGCTATTGGATTCATCGTTCCTGCATCATAGTTTAGATATGGATCAATTTTGACGCATGAAACCTTTTGATTAGATAACTGTAATAGCTTTGCAATAGATGATGATATTACGCCTTTGCCAAGGCCAGACATAACTCCGCCTGTTATGAAAATAAATTTTGTCTGCACATATGGGTATGAAGAATCCTGTTTTTAATCGTTTTCCAAAAGAATTGTTTTAATTTGGAATTTATGATTTTGTTGCCTGCTTTAGTTGTCTAGTAAAGGAAGCAAGTCTTGATTCTATTTTGTTAGATTGGGTATTTTCAATAAGCCTCAAAAATGCGCTTCCTACTATTACTGCATCTGCGCCTAGCGACACAAAACGCTTGACATCGCTAGCAGATGATACCCCAAAACCTACGCCTACAGGAATTTTTCCACTGACAATTTTTTTTGTGTTTTTAACTGCATTGATAGTATATTTTTGAATTTTTCCCTGCATTCCAGTGATTCCATACATAGAAACAAGATACAAAAATCCAGTTGTTGCCTTTGTGATCTTTTTTATTCGATCTTTACTGGTATTTGGCGATACAAGAAAGATCGTATCAATATGATTTTTTCTTGCAGCCTTGATATACTCACTTGATTCCTCAATTGACATATCCGGCAGTATGATTCCATCAAGCCCTAACCTTTTTGCTTTTGAAAGAAACTTGTCGTAACCATAACTATACAAAATGTTTGTGTATGTCATTAGCACTAGTGGAATCTTTGTTTCGCGTCTAATTTGTTTTAAAATTTTAAAAAATTTTTCTAGTTTTGTACCCTTGTTTAATGATATAGTGCTAGCATTTTGTATTACTGGTCCGTCTGCTAACGGGTCAGAAAATGGAAAACCAAGCTCAATTATGTCAGCTCCGCCTTGAATCAAACCACGGATAGCTGAAACTGTATCTTTTTCATTTGGATATCCTGTCATCAGGTATCCAATCAATGCCTTTTCGTTTTTGGAGTAAAGCTCCTTAAATTTATCTTGAATTCTTGACATTTTTCTTTAGATATTCTTCGACTACTTCAACGTCCTTATCGCCACGCCCGGACAAAGTAACAACAAGTGAATCTGATTTTGATCTAGTTTTTGCAATTTTTATTGCCTCTGCTACTGCATGTGCAGACTCCAAGGCAGGAATTATCCCCTCACTTCGTGTAAGTAATAGAAATGCATCGATTACTTCATCATCTGTAGCACTGCGATATCTTACACGTTTTGTATCCTTTAGATACGCATGTTCTGGTCCTACGCCTGGATAATCTAGCCCAGCTGAAATACTATGTGTTTCTTTAATCTGACCTTCTTTGTCTTGTAGCAAATACGTCATCATACCATGTAAAACTCCTCTACTTCCGGCGTTTAGTGTTGCAGAGTGATAATTTGTTCTAAGGCCATGTCCTGCAGCCTCTACTCCAATCATTTCTACATCATCATCTAGCATCGGGTAAAACGTGCCTATGGCATTAGAGCCCCCTCCAACGCATGCAATTACTGTATCAGGCATTTTTTTTGCGATT
>JACOWO010000229.1 GCA_016176745.1 Nitrosopumilales archaeon | reverse complement strand
CTGTTTGTTTTCGCGTAAATAATCAATGCCCTTGTCCTTTAGTCTTATTTTCCACAATCTGATTTCTCGATGTTCTTCAAAAAATTGCTCGATCATTTGTGGACCAAACTTTGCAGAATCAATAAAACGATCAAAATTGCTTATTGTTTTCTCAATGTCTTCTTCATCGATTGATGTCCTGACATCTTGGATTGCAAGACTAAGTTCTTTTAGATTTTTAATTGGACTGGACAACCTCTTTCTGACGCCAAGAATACTTTTCTTTTCTACTCCAACTTTTTCTGCCATCTCTGGTACCAAGTCATAGACAGCGATTTTATGAAACGCCTGTTTTTTCTCATTTTTTACAATTAAGCCTTTTTCAATCAACTTTTGTAGAGAAATCTCAACTTCTTTTTTATCAATAAATGTAGTCCAAACAATAGCACCAATTGTATGATAGTTTTGTCTTATTGATTCTAGCACAACAACTTCAACAATTCTCTTAAATCCCTCTTCCAGTCTGACATTTGTAAAGTCTTTGTCTTTGACTGCCTTTCTTGCATTTTTTACATCAATCTCAATTGCACGCTTTAGTGCCTCAAGTGATTCAGGGACTTGATTTAGCAAAGAAAGAAAGCATCCCTTGTTGTACCATGCCATCCCGTATGTGGGATCTGATTCAATTGCCTTTTCAACACAGTCAAGTGCCTTGGAATAGTTTTTCTTTTCGTAATGGACAAGTCCTTTCAAATTCCAGGCTTCTGCGTTTGTGACATCGATATCTAAAACTCTGTCATAAATTTTCATGGCTCCTTCATAATCATCAAGATGAAACTTGGCATAGCCTAGTTTTAGGAGCGAGTCAACGTGGTTTGGGTCAATTCTTAATACCTGCTCAAAAACACGTACGGCATCCTCAAGCTTTTCGTCGGCCATGAGGTTTACCCCTTTTTTGAAAAGCTTGTTTTTGTTATAATCTACATTTGTAAGGCTTGTCTCTCTTGGGGCTGTGTCTTTTTGAGGCTTTTTTGCAAACGGTTTTTTCATCAACCCATCTATGGAAATTTTTGAGATAAATACTATTCTTTAGTTTCAAAGTACAAAGTTAGAGGTACAACAAACACACACCAAATACAAAAATACTTCGTAATTAC
>JACOWO010000032.1 GCA_016176745.1 Nitrosopumilales archaeon | reverse complement strand
TTAAAACGCCTCATAATACCGCTTTATCTACAAACACAAGGCATTACAGTTGGAATATTTTTTGCAATCTTGTTTTTACTTTTTATGCCGTTTCCATTTTTAGTTTATTCTGCAATACTTTTTGGTTCAACCATATCTGTGTCGTTTTTGTTTGCAGTTTCTTTTCTTGCAACTATTCTGATTTATGTTGCAGCGTTTGTTGAAACAAAAGGTTTGCAGATAAAGCAAAAATATGCATTGCTTTGGCCTGTTGGTAGCTTTATTGTAGTTTGTGGTTTTTTGAGTGGCATATTACAGGCAAAGAGTAAAAGCGCAGTTTCATGGCGTGGCAGAGAATATACCATGAAAGATCAAATCCAAGATTCGATTAGTGTGTAGTAAGAATTATAGATAAACGCCATAAACTGTATTCAAATTGGATAAATCATCGCTTATAGCAGGCAGTGCGCTTGGCGCTGCTGTAGTCTTAATTGTATTTGCTTTTGTACTATTAGGTCCAGCAAAAAATTTACAGCCAGAACTAGTTGTTACAAATGGCCAAAGTGTAAGTACAGTTGGACAAGTCACGCCAATTGCTACAAAAAATGATTTAACCTTACCACAGTTATTTGAACAAGCCGAGTCAGGAGTTGTAAGAGTAACTGTGGATAGAGCCGAAGGTTCTGGCAGGAGTGGAGTTGGTTCAGGTTTTGTTTATGATGCAAAAGGCAATCTAATTACCAATGCACATGTAGTTCAGGATTCTCAAAAAATAACTGTAACATTTCTTGATGGTAGTTCATATAAGGCACAGGTAGTTGGAATAGATCCGTCTACTGATATAGCCGTAATCAAGGTAGAAGTAGATTCTTCTTTAATGCATCCATTATCTATTGGAGATTCTTCTAGTCTCAAGGTTGGAGAAGATGTAGCTGCAATTGGTAATCCATTTGGTCTTTCTGGTTCTATGACTGCAGGCATAGTAAGTCAGCTTGGAAGAATATTACCTTCTCAAGATTCTGGCTTTTCAATTCCAGATGTCATACAAACCGATGCAGCAATAAATCCTGGAAACTCAGGTGGACCGCTATTAAACATGAGAGGGGAGGTTATTGGGATAAACACTGCAATCCAATCAGCAACTGGAGAGTTTACAGGTGTTGGTTTTGCAGTTCCAGCAAGAACGATTTCAAAAATTGTTCCACAATTAATTACTGAAGGTACATATCATCATCCATGGATGGGAGTTGCAGGAAGAGATATAGATCCTGATCTTGCTAGTGTTCTTGGTTTAGAGGAATCAAAGGGATTTCTAGTAATTACTGTAGTTGAAGACAGTCCAGCAGACAAAGCTGGTCTTCATGGTTCTAATGAAACTGTTGAAGTAGATGGCATAAGCTATCAGGTGGGTGGAGACGTAATTGTGTCAGTTGATAGAAAAGAGGTCAGAAAAATCGATGATATTTTGGTTCATCTTCAACGAGAAAAAGCAGTCGGAGACAATATGGTCTTACAAGTTTTGCGTGATGGGCGCGTTTCTGATTTTACTTTAATACTTGAAGAAAGACCACAGTAAAACTGATACAAAATCATAGATTGTGATTTTACATTTATGTTTTTAGTTTTTATTAAGCTTGCTTAAAATGGAATAATTGAAAAAAAGTATTTTGTTTGTTATTATTGTTTCTATATTTCTAGTTTTTTTATTAAGTTATAATGAAGAAAAAAATTCTGCGTTTGCAACAAGCAGCTCTATCCCAAAGTCTGAGGATGTTACTAAACTAAATAAAATTAATAAAACTATAGATTTTTTTCATTCATCTGATAGAGGAGAGGAGAACATATCAATACCAATTTCACGACTTCTTTTCAACATTACAACTATTAGAAATACAGATGGAACTAATACATTTCAAATTGCGTTAGATCCTAAGTTTTCAAAGTTTTATGAGGAGATTGGAAATTTCAAGATGCGCAAGAATATAGTGGTTGTATATCCAGCATTTACTCAAGCTGCATATGATAAAAATGGGTTTTATTACTATTATGCCAAGTCATGTGATACCAAATGTTTAACAGTGAATATTCCAAAAGCGCCTAAACTTGGATATCATACTAGTCAGACTGCAGTCGTAATTTTTAATTTATTAAATTATTCTATAATCACAGATATTACACTTGATAAAAATCCATCCATATTAAAAAAATATGATAAAGTGATTTTATTACATAATGAGTATGTGACAAAAAAAGAATTTGATGCAATTACAAAACATCCCAATGTAGTTTATCTTTATCCAAACGCACTTTATGCTGAAGTAAAAACAGATTATACCAAAAACACTATGACATTAGTTAAAGGACATGGTTATCCTTCTGCTGATATCAGTAATGGATTTGGATGGGAGTTTGATAATTCTAAATTTGAATATGATTATAAATGCAAAAATTGGAAATTTACTAAAATTGTAAATGGAAAAATGCTAAATTGCTATCCACGTTATCAATTACTATACGATTCTGCTCTACTAAAAGAGATAGTAAAATAGCCTAAAAACAAGAATAAATACTTCAAGTCTAGTTATGAGTCGTTGAGTAATCTCGTTTTAAATTGTGAAATATTAAATCATGTACTAGAAGGTAAAAAAATCACAATTGAAGATGCGAAAGAAATTTTTAATATTTCAAAACATAATCCTACAGAACTTTTCAATACAGCTCAAACACTAAGAACCAATAACAAGAAAAACATTGTTACTTTTTCAAAAAAGGTATTTTTTAACGTCGTGAACCTTTGCAAAGACATTTGTTCTTATTGTACATATAAAGCAGAACCAGGAGAATCAAAACTTTCAATGATGAATAAAGACGATATACTACAACTTGCTCAGATTGCAAAAAAGTACAGATGTGTAGAAGCTTTGTTTGTTACAGGCGAACGACCAGAGGAAAGATATGATGATGCAAGAAAATGGCTAAAAAACAATGGCTTTTCAAGCACAGCCGAATATCTCGCGTATTGTTCTGAAATTGCCCTAGAAAATGGATTATTTCCTCACACAAATGCCGGAAATCTGACAAAAGATGAGATGAAGGAGCTTAGAAAAACTAATCCCAGTATGGGATTAATGCTTGAGAATTCAAGTGAACGACTTGCAGAAAAAAACATGCCGCACCACTTTGCTCCTAGTAAAAAACCAGAAGCGAGATTACGTGTACTTGAAAACGCGGGAGAACTTGGAATTCCAATGACTACAGGGATTCTTGTTGGAATAGGAGAGACAGAAAATGAAATTATTGAATCTATTTTTGCAATAAAGAAAATTCATGAGAGATTTGGCAATATTCAGGAAGTGATTTTGCAGAATTTTCAACCAAAAGATGATACAATTATGTCTGATTCTCCGCCAGTTGACGAAAATTACTTCAAGAGAATAGTTGCACTAACAAGGGTAATAATGCCTGATATGAATATCCAAATTCCTCCAAATCTCTCACCAATGTCTTACCAAAGTTTTCTTTCTGTTGGCATAAATGATTGGGGTGGAATATCTCCGTTAACACCTGACTATGTCAATCCAGAGTTTTTGTGGCCCAGAATACAAAATGTTGAAGAGAACTGTCAAAAGGAAGGCTTTGAGCTGAGGGCAAGATTTCCTGTTTATCCAGAATTTTTATCATTTGTTGATTCAAAGATAAGAGATAAAATGTCAGAGATTCAAGACTGTGAAGGATTTGTGAAAAGAGAGTATTGGAAATGATAGTTTCTCAGATTGATTCGCTTTTAAAAAATGCAGATCCGTTGATTTCCTCAACGCTTGATAGAGCGTTATCAGAAAAAGAAATCAGTGCAAATGAGGCTGAACAACTCTTTTACGCAGATGGCATAGATTTTCATCTTGTGGGCATGGTAGCTGATGAGCTTCGAAGAAGGCGAGTTGGAAACATTGTAACGTATGTTGTTAACAGAAACATAAATTTCACAAACGTCTGCATAAAGCAATGCGGTTTTTGTGCGTTTTCAAGAGACTTTAGAGAGGAAGAAGGCTACTTTTTACCAACAGAAGAGATTGTAAGACGTGCAAAGGAAGCACATAGTTATGGTGCAACCGAAGTTTGCATTCAAGCTGGCTTACCACCAGACATGGATGACGAACTTTATGAAAAAATATGCAGGAGTATAAAAAAAGAAATTCCTGACATCCACATACATGGCTTTTCTCCAGAAGAGGTACTGTATGGTGCTACGAAATCAGAAATTTCAGTCAAAGAATATCTTGCTAGATTAAAAGAAGCAGGGGTTGGAACACTTCCGGGTACTGCTGCTGAGATTTTAGATCAAAACTTACGCAATAAAATTTCGCCTGGAAGAATTTCTGTCAAGGATTGGATTGAAGTTATAAAAACAGCACATAGACTAGGGATAAAATCAACGTCTACTATTATGTTTGGTCATTTAGAAACTCCCGAAGATAGAACAAAGCACATTGCATTATTACGCAATATCCAAAAAGAGACAAATGGATTTACAGAATTTGTGCCACTTGACTTTATAGCAAATGAAGCCCCCATGTACAAGTACAAGCTACATGATGGAATAAGAAATGGTGCAAGTGCAAAAGATGTTCTGCTAATGCATGCTGTTGCAAGAATCATGCTAAATAATTACATAAACAACATTCAGATGTC
>JACOWO010000031.1 GCA_016176745.1 Nitrosopumilales archaeon | reverse complement strand
CGTTTTTCTTCCACAAACACAAAACTCTGTCTCTAATATACAAACTTTGCAACAGACATAAATTTAGAAACACAACATCTTGCACATTGCAACAGCGCAGAAAAAACCTTCTAAAACATTGCAAAGAAATTGACTGTGATGTACTGGTTGCATTTGAGCCTGAAAACCTGTTTTATATGACTGGCTTTTGGGGTGAGGCAATAGGCATACTTGAGGCTGGAAAAACTATAATTATTGCGCCTAAACTTGAGTCAGAACGCGCAAAAGCCGAATCTAGTGACTGTATAGTTGTAGGTTCTGAGCGAGGAGCAGATCTGATCTCTGATCTTGTAGCTAAAATACGAAAGAAACGAGTCTGCACAGACTGCCAAAACTATACCACAATGCAGTTATTGAAAAAATCTCTTCCAAAACTAAAACACTCTACTGCACCATTCTATGATACAAGAATAATCAAGGATTCTCAGGAAATCTCGATTCTCAAAAAGGCATCAAAAATAATTGATGATATGTATGAGCTTTGCACAAAGAAGATAAAAAAGGGCCAGAGCGAGTCTGAGCTCCAGTCAATTTTGATGTCATATGCAATGGAGCATGAGATGTTTGCTACAGGATACAAGTCAACGCTAAATCCACTAATCATTGCTGGTGGTCCAAATGGTGCCTTGCCTCACGCACAGGTAACTGGAAGAAAATTTGCAAATGGTGACTTGATTGTAGTTGATCTTACTTTGCGATACAAGGGATATGTCAGTGATGCAACAAGGACATTTGGATTGGGAAAAATTTCAGAAAAAGAAAAACAAGTTTATGAAATAGTAAAGGAATCACAGAAAAAAGGACTGCAAGCTGTAAAACCAAATGCATCTTGCAAGTCAGTTGATGATGCCTGCAGAGATTACATAAAAAAACATGGATACGGAAAATATTTTATCCACTCTACAGGTCATGGTATTGGACTAGACGTGCATGAGCTGCCAAATATCAGCTATCGCAGTACTACACTTTTGAAAAAAAATATGGCAGTAACTGTAGAGCCTGGGATCTATATTCCAGAAAAGTTTGGAGTTAGGATTGAGGATTCTGTTGTTGTTGATGACAAACTAGTTTTGTTGCACAAATTTACAAAAGAACTGGTTGCGATCTAGAAATTTTTCATTTGTATTTAAACAAACTGTGGGTATTAAATTAGTTAGCTATTCCCTAAAATGGATCTTAATGCGTAACTGTTTGGATTCGAATTTGGTTCGAATATTAAAACGTATTTTATTTTTCCAATAATCATTATCATAAAACTAAGTCACATTCAAAGAATAAACCTAAATTTCTTTTAAAAACTGTTATATGATATTTTTGCACCATATAACGTATTTTATTTTCATATTCTGTAAAAAAGTAGATCGCCTCAGATCGCAAAATATGATCCATCTTTTATAGAAGTTTGCCGTATATCTTTTGGATAACAGCTAACCAGATAGGATCGTTGATGATGGCAACACCATTAACTGAACTCTGGTCTTAGGATTAGAGATCTGCTTTTGGAAGACTGTTATCCATTTTGATTCATTTAATCATAAACTCATCAGGTATTTTTCAGTCTCTTTTCAATTTCAGTTCTAATGATTTTAGCGATCTGATTTTTTTTCTTCCAACCGGTTTGAATTACATTCTTTGAGTCAACTAGTAACACATTATTGTTTTCAGGATTTTTTCTATATAGAAAACCAACATCATTTGCAACTATCAAATCTGCATTTGACTCTCCAAGTTTTTTTCGAGCTTCACGCAATAGATTCTGCTTTGAAACGTTAGCTTCTGCCTTAAAACCAACCAAAAATACATTTTTCTGCCATTTTTTGATCTGAGCTATAATTTTTGGAGCTTGTTTTAATTTGATTATAACCTGTTTTTTCGTGCTTTTGATCTTTGATTTTTCTATTCTTTCTGGAACATAATCAGATACTGCAGCAGCTAAAATCACAACATCAAATTTCTTCTTTAGCTCATTTCTTACAGCATCAAACATAGCTTTTGCAGTATCAACACGAATAACTTTGGCACCTTTTGGAGGCTCTTCCTTCCCAGAACCATACACCAAGGTTACCTTTGCACCAGCAGAGACAAGCTCAGATGCAAGCAAAACACCAGTTTTCCCACTACTCTGGTTTGTAATTACACGCACAGGATCAATGTATTCAATTGTAGGTCCTGCAGTCATCAATATCTTTTTGTTATGCAGTATAGAAGAAAAGCCAAACTTTCGTAAAACATGTTGCAAAACATCTTCAGGTTCTGCAGCCTTTGCCTTTCCCTCAATCATTTGAGGAGAAATAAAATCAACTTTGTCTTTTAGGAACCTGATATTTTTTTTCACAGCAACATTCTCATACATTGACTGATGCATTGCAAGTGCAATTAGTATTGGAATTTTTGATCCAAATCCTACAGTCAGTATAGTTGCAATTGGCGTATCATCAATTCCTGCAGCCAGCTTGCCAAGTGTGTTTGCAGTTGCAGGATAAACAATTATCAGATCTGACTTGCCATAGTCAGCAACCTGAATGTGTTCAAGCTTGCCTGTTAGCTTTGTAATTACCTCGTTTCCTGTTGCCCACTTGAAATAATCAGGCTTGATAAGCTTTGATGCTGCATCACTTACAACACAGGTAACATCAGCACCATGCCTCATCAAAAGACGTGCAAGCTCAATTGACTTGTATGCAGCAACGCTTCCTGCAACACACAAAACTATTTTTTTTCCTGCAAGTTCGGTTCCATATGAGCTAACTATATCAAGTGACGGATGTTTTTTTCTAGCTTTCAATTTCTTTTCTCAATTTTTCAAGCTCTGTTTTTTCCATTGAAAACAAGTGTTCTCTTGTTGGAAACTTGCCTGTCTCCACATCTTCTTTGTATGATTCCAGTGCATTCTGAATGTCTTTTGATAGAGAGCGATATCTTTTGACAAACTTTGGCTTTAGCTTGTCATACATACCAAGCATATCATGAATGACAAGTACCTGTCCATCACAGCTTGCACCAGATCCTATCCCAATAGTTGGAACATGTACTGTTTCTGAAATTATTTTTGCAACCTCATTAGTTACCATCTCAAGTGTAATGCTAAAGACACCTGCTTCTTCGAGCGCCTTTGCGTCCTCAACTAGCCTTAGCGCAGCTTCTGCTGTCTTTCCCTGTACTTTGTAGCCTTGTGATAGCATGGTAGTCTGTGGCTGCAAGCCAATGTGACCCATAACAGGAATTCCTGTATCAACGATTGTCCGTATTGTTTCTGCCATTGGTTTTCCACCTTCAAGCTTTACTGCATCAGCTCCCGCTTTTACCAATCTGCCAGAATTTGCAATTGCATCTGTAATGCTTGCCTGGTATGACATAAAGGGAAGATCAACTACAATCAAAGAATTTTGTCTGGCTCTGCTTACAGCTTCTGTAAAAAGATACATCTGGTCCATTGTTACAGGAATTGTATTTTCATATCCAAGCATAACCATTCCAGCACTGTCGCCAACTAGTAAAATATCAATTCCAGCTCTATCACATAGTGTTGCCATTGAATAATCATATGCAGTAATTACAGAGATCTTTTTTCCAGAATTTTTCTTTGAAACAATGTCTGCTACAGTCTTATGCATGTCTGGCTCTCCTTGCAAGATTTTTCTTTATCTCATTGATTGCCTCTGAAAGATTCTTTTTGTTGTCGAATTGTATTTTTTGATTTTTTGAATTTTTGCATTCTTTGATCAGACTATGTAATCCACGGACAACATTATCCACTATAGTGATATCAGCAGTTTGTGCAGTTCTTGATAATGGATTTAGATCAAAAGTTATCACTTTTTTTCCTGCTTTTTTTAAGGCAAGTGTCCTGTCACCGTCTTCCAAGGGAACCAAAACTACATCAGCTGCATAAATTCCGTCCTTGTCTACAACCCTTCTTGGGCTGTCAAGACCTGCGATGCGTCTTGATGGTCTTGGATCAAGACCAAGAATTTCTTTTACTCCATTTTTTTTAAGAAGCCTTGCTATGTACTGTTTTCTTTTTTTGTCTGAATAAAACAGATTTACCTCGATTTTTGCATCAACTATTCTTGCAAGCAGTACTATCTCTTTTGCACACAAAGCAGCAATGTTTCCATTTACTGAAATTACAGGTGATTTTGCCAAAATCAAGGCTAGCGCAGCAGCTTTTATCGCCTTTTTTGCGTTTTTTGTAGTCTTTTCACCAAGCAAATAATCAAAAGTCTCGCCTCTTCCATGCGCAATGAGGCCTTCTTTTGCAACAAGACCATCATCAAATCCATGAACTAGCTTTTCTCGAATTAATAATGATATAGCTCGTGGATGACTTGTCGGGATCAAAGAGTATCTTCTTTTACTGGGCGAGTCTTGCCCCAAAACTATCAATTTTTGATTTTATAATAATTCCATCGTATTTTTTTAGTATGTCCAATACTTTATTTTCTAACTTTGATGTAGACAAGACAAAAATTGTCTCGCCAAATAATGCAACGCCGCATTTTATTCCATTTTCTGAAAGCTCATTTATTACCTGCTGCATCTTTGGTGTTACTACCTTGATGTATTTTGCAAATTCAAGTGACATGTCTTGAAACTCATTTGTATCTTTTGATGCAAGTAGCTTGTGTACC
>JACOWO010000030.1 GCA_016176745.1 Nitrosopumilales archaeon | reverse complement strand
GTAAAATTTTATATACTCACCACATCCTCAAAACCAGTAATATGGTCTGGCTAAGACGATGTACTCACTACTTATTCATAGTAGTGGTAGCAGTTAACTCAACCCTGTTGACAATCAACGCGGGTGACTACATCTTCTACACAGACTGGGCTTGGACATCGTTTGTCATATTCTCAATATCACAAACGCTGATGCTCGCAGTAGGTGCATCATATTATCTGACCTTTACTGGAGTTCCAGGAACAGCAACGTACTACGCGCTAATTATGACAGTTTACACATGGATTGCAAAAGGTGCATGGTTTGCACTAGGTTATCCATATGACTTTATCGTAACGCCAGTATGGTTACCATCAGCAATGTTGATGGACTTGGCATACTGGGCAACAAAGAAGAACAAGCATTCATTGATCCTCTTTGGCGGAGTATTGTGTGGAATGTCATTGCCACTGTTCAATATGGTGAATCTAATCACCGTGGCAGATCCACTAGAAACTGCTTTCAAATATCCAAGGCCAACACTGCCTCCATACATGACACCGATAGAACCCCAAGTAGGCAAGTTCTATAACAGTCCAGTAGCGCTTGGCGCAGGTGCTGGTGCTGTTTTGTCAGTAACGTTTACAGCTCTTGGTTGTAAACTGACTAC
Source organism: Nitrosopumilales archaeon (assembly GCA_016176745.1). Taxonomy (GTDB): domain Archaea; phylum Thermoproteota; class Nitrososphaeria; order Nitrososphaerales; family Nitrosopumilaceae; genus VHBM01. Next base: position 4,057 of record JACOWO010000030.1, on the reverse strand, counting down.
GTGGACGTATAGATGGATGGCCGCATGGTCAAAGTGGGACTAAACCCAACAACCTCTCTTTTACTTTATTTTAATCTCAATTTGCTCTAGATTCTCCGCATCTTTGTTTTTGATTAAAAAATATTGCACAGGTTGTGATCTTTTTTTCTCCCATTAACTAGAAGCCAAAATTGACACTATCAATTATTGAAGCAGCAGTACAGCCAGCTATTCGCCACAGCCCCAAAACCTTTTGTAAAGTGGGCCGGGGGAAAAAGGCAGCTTATCACATCCTTAGAAGGACATCTGCCAAAAAAATTCAGCATCTATTTTGAGCCGTTTCTTGGGGGCGGTGCCTTACTATTTCATCTCTTGAACCAAAGCCCAAATCTAAAATGCAATATCTCGGATCTAAACTCTGATCTTATCCTAGCATACATTACAATACGCGACAAAGTAGAGCAGCTAGTAGAATCACTTGAGCGACACTCTGGCAAATATTCTGCAGACAAAATAGAATACTATTATTCTGTAAGAGAGTCTGCGCCAAAAAACCAGATAGAAAAAGTATCAAGACTTTTGTTTTTGAATAAAACGTGCTTTAATGGACTGTACAGGGTAAACAGCAAGGGCCAGTTCAACGTTCCACTTGGAAGATACACAAACCCAAGTATAGTAAACAAGGAAAATCTCATATCAGTTTCTAAAATATTGCAGTCAAAAAACATTGCAATAAGGTGTCAGGACTTTGAAGCTATTCTAGATGAGGCAAAAAAAGATGACTTTGTGTATTTTGATCCACCATACCAGCCAGTCAGCAAGACTGCCAACTTTACAAGCTATACCAAGTGCGAGTTTACCTATGACGATCTGAAACGACTTGCAAATGTTTGCCAAAAACTAGACAAAAAAGACTGCAAGGTACTCTTATCAAACTCTAACACAAAAGAGGTAAGAAAACTATTTTCATCTAAATGGAAAGTTGTAGAAGTATCTGCAAATCGCGCCATAAACTCGAACTCTAAAAAGAGAACAGGCCATACTGAGCTTTTGATAAAAAACTATTAAGCTTCGAGCGGGATTTGGACCCGCGACCTTTACCTTACCAAGGTAACGCTCTGCCAGGCTGAGCTATCGAAGCACAAAGTTGGCTCTACTTGTGGTCTTTATAATTTTGATTATGAAACAACAGAAACACTAAACTGTTAAATTTCGCGCAAAAATTAGCTAGTTTTGTGGAGGGGTAGTCAAGCCTGGCCAAAGGAAGCTAATGCTTTTGGATACGCGAGACTTAAGATCTTAAAAAATGGGTGATCTCGTCTCTTAGGGGTTCGTGGGTTCAAATCCCACCTCCTCCACTTACTTTGGATGTCTGATTCCTTTAGAGTTTAAAATCTCGTAAACATCAGGAAGTGAAAATACAAAACCAACATGGAAGCAGTTTTTTTCTTCGCACAACTGACAATAAAGCTCGCCTCGCTGAACTGTTATTTCAGCTATTCTATTTTTGATATTGTCTTTTACAATAACTCGATCATCATCAATTGAAACCTTTTCTAGCTTTGGAGCATATTTTGCAAAGGTTTTGTCCTTTTGCATTGTCTGCTCAAGCATGTATGTGATATAGCCTGCAAAACTGTTGACTCCCTTCATGGTGAGTTCTTGTTTGTTTTTTAGGTAAATTTCGTGGTACTTGTCGTATACGGTGTCTGAAACAGTAATTGATTTGAAACCTTCTTTTGGCATGGTACCCTTACCGTACATTAAAGTACAAATTATTTAACATTTCTTATTGACTCTGTGTCTAGCTTATGTCAGCTTTTTTTCTTTTTTTTCAGTGCTATGCTAATTCCAAGCATTGTACCTGCTACAATAATTGCAACTATTCCAACCTGAGATACGATCGAAGACGGCTTGAATGATTCTCTTGGCTCGATCATAAAATAATCAATAAACAAAGCAGCTGCCGCAAATCCAAAAAGTGCAATGATTACTGCAGCCTTTACATTTGCCATATCAGGTACTTGATTTTTATTGTTATAAAATAGACTGGTTGTGGTTTTGTTAAGTTAAGGGTTTATTTTGTAATGTATCTTCTGTGTTAGAAAAAGATTCCAAGTGTAAAACTAATTAGATTTTATACGATATTGTATTTGTACCAATCATGGCAAAAGGCTACAAGGAAAGCGAGATTAGGCAAAAGCTAGTCGAGGTTTTACAAGACTCAAAGACTGGGCTTTCTGGGGTGGAGATATCAGAAAAACTTGGAATCAATCGCATGACAATGACAAAATACCTTAATGTATTTGCAGCAGAGGGCCTTGTCCAGCAAAAAAATATTGGAAATGTAAATTTGTGGTTTGTAGAAGAAGGAACAGAGCAGTTTAGCTTTCCTCAAGATTACTTTAAAGTAAAAACAAAGTATCTTGAGGCGTTGATGAGTGTGTCGTCGCATCAAGTCGTAAATCTGATAAGAAACTGCATCCACTCTGGGGCAGCAACTCCAAAAATTATGACAGAGATTATAGCACCTGCAATTGATTCTATTGAGGACCTTTACCAGCAAGGAAAAATTGGCAAGTCAGAGCAGAAATTTCTAAACTGGTTAATTTCGCAGTCAATTCAGATCACAAATGTTATTCATGCAGAGGAAAATCCACAAAAAAATGTCATTTTGATTTCTGCTGACACAAAAAACATGCTGTATTCAGAGACAGCAGCTGTATCATTTCGTTTCAATGAATGGAAGGTGTTTAATCTTGGTGACATGTCAGATGCAATCGATGTACTTCTTGACTTGGATTTGCAAAAGTTGCTTGGAAAAGTTTGGAAGCAAAAAAATAGCATCATGATAATTGTTGTTTTTTCATCATCAGAAGACGGCTTCAAGTTTTTCTCAGAAGCCATTAACATGATAAAGGAAAAATCAGGCAAAAGACTGCATCTTGTCCTGTGCAGTAAACTGAAAAAAAAGACAACTGCAAAGGCTGACTTGATAGCAGAAAATCTAGAAGATGTCTTGCAGTGGTCGCAGACTACATACGAAAGTTTTGCTAAATTATAAAGTGGGCCGAGTGAGATTCGAACTCACGACCTTTCGATGTCTGAATTAATTTTATCAGTCGAACGCTCCAGCCAAGCTGAGCTACCGGCCCTCAAAAAAATCTCTAGATAGCAGTCATTTAAGTTTGTTCTTTCCACTTTATCGAACAACCAATAGAAGGGTCAAAATCTTTTTCAATTTTTTGTCCTGCAAGAAATTTCTCAATATTTTTTATCATGGTTTTTTCAGTCGCAGTATCTTCTGGCTTTATTGCATTGTCGATTCTTCCATGAAAGATTAGTTTTCGCTCCTTGTCAAATAGAAACGGATCCGGCGTACAAACTGCACCATACCTTCTTGCTACATCCTGAGTCTCATCTACAAGATAGTCAAACTTGAGACCTTTTTCACTTGCAATAACTTTCATGTTCTCAAAGCTGTCATCTGGATAGTTTATTGGATCATTGCTGTTTATTCCAATCACTGCAACTTTGCCTTTGAATTTTTCATAAAGCTCCTTGATTGCACCTACCTTTGCCTTTACATACGGGCAGTGGTTGCATATGAAAATCACCAATAATCCATCATAGTTTGTATAGTCTGCAAGTGAGTGTCTTTTTCCGTCAACTCCAAGCAGATTAAAATCAGGAGCACTGCTTCCTGCCTTTAACACAACTTCGGATTTTAGCAGCACCATTACAAACAAAACGACTCTAATTCAAATAAAATCTTTCTCAAGACAACAATTAAAATCCACACTACAATCAAAGCATTAGAGGGCTGATAGTTCAGTGGTAGAATGCCCGCCTTGCACGCGGGAGGTCAGGGGTTCAAATCCCCTTCAGTCCACTATTTTGTTTAAACCGATTTTGTATTTTTTAAACTGCGATCATTCTTAGAACACGAACAGCCGGTGGATTTAAATACCAAAAGTTATCGTTGAAAATAACATGGGATATGAAGCATCTATAGCAGTCTGGATTCCTCTAATTGTAGGACTCGCACCCGGATTGGTATATTGGTTTGTCATTACCG
>JACOWO010000029.1 GCA_016176745.1 Nitrosopumilales archaeon | reverse complement strand
TTGTACAACTAAAAAATGTTGTCAACATCCAAATAGATAATATTTGTTAGAACAACATCGATTCACCATGACAATGGAACAGGCAATAATTACTTGGATACATCTTGTCTCTGCAGCAATTTGGGTCGGTGGCTCTTTGTTTATTGGCGCAGTCATGTCTCCGCTTCTAAAAACAATGTCAACATCTTTAGAAGAAAGACTACAATTTATGATCAAAGTTGGAAGAAGGTTCAACAAAATAGCAATTCCAGATCTTTTGCTTTCATCAAGCTATGGAAATTTTTTAATTGTAAAGATAATTCTTGTAGTTGCCTTGATCTTGGCATATGCAGTTCATGTTAGAATAATCAGAAAAGACGTAGAAGAAAAAATTATTTCAAAACGACTATCAGATAATCAAATACAAAAACTACGTAAAAAAATAATTATACTAGGTGAAGTCACTATAGTTTTGTCTGTCGCAATTTTGTTTATGGCTGCGTTGCTTGATGCTGGGGCATAACTGAAATTTTTTAAAGAACACAAAACAAGCTGCGACATGAACGGTCTTTTAATTGGGAGATTTCAGCCATTTCACCTAGGACACCTTGAGGCAATTCTATTTGGATTATCGCAAGTTGCAAATCTGTGGATATGCATTGGCAGCTCTAACAAATCAAATGAAATGAAAAATCCCTTCACTGCAGACGAAAGAAAGGAGAGATGTAAATGATCACAACAACTGGACACTACAAATTGATTCAATCGTGCCAAAATACGATGTCGTGTTCTCAAATGATGAGTTTAGCCAAACTTTATTTCAAAAACGAGGAATAAAGGTAATCCCTGTTCCGCTAAAACAAAGAGAGTCCCTCTCAGGCACCAACATTAGATCAAAAATAGCAAACAACCAAGACTGGAAAGATCTTGTCCCACAGGGAACAAGAAATGTTTTGTTAAAAATTAATGCAAAAGACAGACTAAAGATCTTTAATTATAAATAAAGCCGACTAACAACCCTGTCAGGCGAAATTATTTGGAATATTTAGTAATGTTGCCAGGTCCTACCAACGTTCCTGAACGAGTACTAAGAGCAATGTTTACACACATAATTAATCACCGAAGTCAAGACTTTGTAGAGCTATACACTGAAGTAATAGAAAAAACACAACAAGTCTTTCAAACAAAAAATGATGTCGTAGCACTTTCTGCATCCGGTACAGGGGCAGTTGAAGCATCTGTAGTTAACTTGATCAGAAAAGGCGACAAGGTAATCATTCCTGTAAACGGCGAGTTTAGCGGAAGACTGGCCCAAATGCTAGAGTGGCAGGGCGCAAACGTGATAAAACTTGAAACGCCACTAGGACAAAACGCTACCTTTGAGCAGGTAAAGGAGGCATTTGATAACAACAAAGATGTCAAAGCATTCTATGTTGTCCACAACGAAACATCGACAGGCACGCAAGTAAAATATCTAGATAAAATATCATCCCTCACTTCAAGAAATGATGCCTTCTATGTGGTAGACTCTGTTTCCTTGCTTGGTGGTGCCGAACTACCTGTAGATAAATGGAAAATTGATGTATGCATAACAGGCGCACAAAAAGCCCTGGCAGCACCACCTGGAATTTCTCCTATCTCAGTTAGCCCAAGGGCAAAAAAGTACATGATAGCAAATCCCCCACCAACAATGTACTTCAATCTAGCTAGATACTTCAAGTATTACGAGGAATCAAAACACACTCCATTTACTCCTGCACTGCCACTTCTCTACGCATACCGTGAAGCCTTGAGAATAATTCTTGAAGAAGGACTAGACGCAAGAATACGACGTCATAAGACATGTTCTGATGCGCTATATTCTGGCCTTAGTGGACTAGGCCTTACACCATTTGCAAAAGAAGAGGATCGTTCTATTTCGATTATAGCACTAAACTATCTAGAAGGACTAGAAGACAATACATTTCGCAATACACTAGCTAAAAAGTTTCGGGTTCTAGTTGCTGGAGGCTTTGGTAACCTCAAGGGAAAAGTGTTTAGAGTTGGATGCATGGGAGAGGTGCATCGATATCATGTGATGAGAACAATTTCTGCAATTTCATCAACGCTTAACATGATGGGTTACAAAACAAATACAGTTGATGCATTACAAGTTGCTGAAGAAAAACTCAAAAATCTCTAAACTTCATGTTAACTTAATATAAGGAAATTCGAAGCTGGACTACATTGCCATTCAAAAAAGGTTCATTGATTCTAGTTGATTATACTGCAAAAGTAAAAGACACAAACGAAGTATTTGAAACAACAACTGAAGAAGAAGCAAAAAAACATTCTCTACATGATGCCAACATAAAATATCAACCAAAATTGGTTTCTGTTGGCGAGTCTTGGGTAATAAAAGGGCTAGATGATGCATTAGCAAATGCAAATGTAGGTGACAAAACTACAGTTGAAGTGTCCCCTGACAAAGGATTTGGAGTAAGAGATACAGGAAAGGTCAGAATGATCCCACTGCGTAAACTTGGCGAAGATGCAGAGAAAGTTTCTGTTGGTGATACAATAGAGTTAGATGAGAAAAAAGGAATAATCCGATTTATTGGCTCTGGCCGAGTCCAAGTTGATTTTAACCATAGATTTGCAGGAAAAACAATTCTCTATGACATCAATGTGGTAAAGGCACTAGAAGCAGACGAAGACAAAATCACGGGCATTTTAAAAAGACACATGCCTGTGGAGGACCCAAAGATTGCCTTTAAGAAAAACGGCAATGCACTTGATATTACAATACCTGAAGAGCTATTTCGTGTTGATGGATTGCAAATTATCAAGCACTTTATACAAATGGATATTTTCAAATTTGTTACTTCAATAGAGAAAGTTAATTTTGTTGAAACCTACCTAAACAAACAGACACAAAAGGCTGAGACAGAGCCTAAACCTGCAACTGAAAAACCTGTTGCGCAAAAAGCAGCATAAACTAGAGAACCCTAGTACTTTTTGCAAGAGCAATTGCTTTTTTTGGAGTCATTTTAATTTCTTTTAGAATAGTATAACGTTCAGGTCTTAGATCCTGTGCTATAGTCTGGGGCTCCTACATCTTTTAGTGTCTTTTCAAATTTTTTCCAGTCTTGACCCTGCAGCTTGGCCATCATTATTGATCCAATCCCACACTTTTCACCATGCAGTCCTACACCTGGCGCTAACCTATCTAGTGCATGTGAGAAGAGATGTTCGGCACCTGAACAAGGTCTGCTACTTCCTGCTATACATGCTGCTACTCCTGCACTAATCAAAGCCTCAACAACTACTCTGACATCCAAACCTCTTTTTGCAAACGTATCCGAGTTTTCCATTATAATATCTGCACTCATTGATGCTAGATTTGCAGCATATCTTCCAAAATATTCGCCTGTTTTATCGCGTCCAAGCTCCCAGTCTCGGACAGCAATAAGGTTTGCAACAAGATCCCCACACCCACTTGCAAGCAGTTTCTTTGGAGCCTTTTTGATTATCTCAATATCTACAAAGACACCTAGTGGTGCAGTAGCAGTCACAGAATGCGGCTTGTTGCCTTGTATAGAAACAAAAGGGCTGGCTATCCCATCATGAGAAGCAGATGTAGGTATACTTACAAACGGTCTTTTAAGATTAAACGCAATCATCTTTGCAATATCAACAGATCTTCCGCCACCAATTCCAATTATCATGTGACTGTTATCTTCACTGACTTTGTTCTGAAATTTCCTAATTGCACCTACGCTGTTGTCGCTTGCTATGTGCCAGACAAACTTTATCTGAGATGAGGCCAAAGAACGCTCAATTTTTTTTTGAATTAGTTTTTTTACATGCGTGCCTGAAACTAGAGACACTTTTTGAGGGCTATCAAGCGATTTGAGAAATTTTCCAACATCACCGATATTGTTATTACCAATAACAATTAGCCTTGGCAATTCCATAGTATGCGACGGCACGCCATCATGTTTTTTTGCCACTTTTTATCAATTTGCTACAAACAAAAAGTTATTTAAAAGGGTGTAAACTCTGTCATAGTATATTCTCAGCAAGGTGCTAATTTGTCAAATAATGTCGAAGAAAAAATACTACATGGAACCACAACTGTAGGTATCAAGGTAAAGGAAGGAGTCGTGTTGTGCGCCGACATGAGAGCAAGCGCTGGCTATTTCATTGCAAATAACAACACAATGAAAATACAAAAAATTGATGATCATGCTGGAATGACTATGGCAGGTGGCGTAGCAGATGCACAAAACCTTACTGACATTTTACGCTATCATGCTAACATCCATAAATTACAAAAAGGCGAACCAATCCCAATCAGATCCCTAACAAGACTTGCCTCGCTTATCTTTCATCAAAACCGGGGATATCCATTCATAGCTGATATCTTGGTTGGGGGTTATGACAAGAGTGGTTCTGCACTATACAACATTGACATGTTTGGCTCAGCAGAAGACAAAATTTATGTTACAACTGGCAGCGGTTCTCCAGTTGCATATGGTCTTTTAGAAGAAGAATACCGCAACGACCTCTCAATTGATGAGGCAAAAGTAATAGCTTTGCGTGCTGTAAAGGCAGCTATTACAAGAAATATTGGAACCGGCGATGGAATCAATGTCGCACTTATTGACAAAGATGGATTCCGTCTTTTGACAAGAGAACAAAAGAAAGCAATCATCAAACTCTAGTGATTTAATGCAAAGAAAACAACAACAAAAGGAATTACCTCTAGGCCAAAATATTATGGCAACAATACTGCAAAGTATACCTAAAGAGGCAAACGTAACAAAAATTGATTATGAGGGGCCAAGAATCGCACTTTTTACAAACACTCCCCGCTACCTGATGGAGCACAACGAAATAATCTCAAACCTTGTCAATGTCATTAAAAAAAGAATTGTGGTACGAACAGACGAGTCAATTAGAAAATCAGAAGAGGAGGCAAGACAAATCATTGCACAGGCAGTTCCAAAAGAAGCAGACATGCAGGGAACATTCTTTGATACAGCAATAGGCGAGGTATCAATAGAGGCAAAGCGACCATGGCTTTTACAACGAAACCCTGAAGAATTCAATCATGCTGATATTACAGAAAAAACTGGCTGGAAAATACGCATTAGAAAAGCAACTACAATCCAGTCAAGCACCATAAAGGCCATAAACTATAACCTAAAGATATCTGCCCAAGAAAGGGCAAGACAGCTCAAGCAGGTTGGCGAGAAAATCTTTAGGCCAAAACTCTCGCAAAAATCCGAAGTTTCATTATTAACGCTTGGTGGATTTGGGCAGGTAGGAAGATCCTGCATGCTTTTGACTACAGCAGAAAGCAAAATACTCATTGACTGTGGGGTAAACCCTGGCGTAAAAAGCCCGATGGAGTCATATCCGAGACTTGACTGGGCAAATATTACCCTAGATGATCTTGATGCAGTAGTAATTAGCCACGCACACCTTGACCACACCGGATTTTTGCCTGTTCTTTGCAAATATGGATACAAGGGCCCAATCTACTGCACAGAACCAACACTACCAATGATGAACGTGATTCAGCTTGACGCAATTAAGGTAGCAGCAGCACAGGGACGTGCACCGATATACTCTGAGGCAGATGTAAAGCAAATAATGAGACAGACAATCACTCTCTCATATGGGACAGTTACAGACATCTCACCTGACATCAAACTTGTTTTATCTAACGCAGGACACATACTTGGTTCTGCCACATGCCACTTTCACATAGGAAACGGCGATCACAACTTTGTGTATACTGGTGATTTGAAATTTGGCAAAAGCATACTGTTTGAGAGCGCAAACTGGAACTATCCTAGAGTAGAGACACTACTCATTGAGAGCACCTATGGGGCAAAAGAAGACATCCAGCCAACACGTGAAGAAGTAGAGACTGCATTTGTTAATACAGTAAACACAATTCTAAAAGACGGCGGTAAGGTTCTCATACCAATTCCTGCAGTTGGACGTGCACAGGAAATCATGATGGTAATAGCTCAATACATGAAGTCAGGCCAGATGGTTGAAGCTCCTGTATTTATGGAAGGAATGATCGCAGAAGCCACATCAATACATGAGGCATATCCTGAATACCTATCAAGAGATCTGCGACAGAAAATTTTAGAGACAGATGACAATCCATTTGACGCTGAATACTTTACAAACATTGAACATGGAGATGCACGAGAAGAGCCACTTCGCGATGGCACGCCGTGCATTATCATGGCAACTTCTGGCATGTTAGAGGGCGGTCCAGTACTTGAATACTTCAAAAGCATTGCTCCACAAAAAAAGAACAAGATTGTATTTGTTTCATATCAGGTCAATGGAACACTAGGCAGAAGAGTTCTTGATGGTGCAAAACAAGTATCTATGTTAGGAAAGGAAGGCAAAGTTGAAGTTGTTAATGTTGAATGTGGTGTAGAAAAACTAGACGGCTTTAGCGGACACAGCGACTATAATCAGCTAATGTCATTTATTCACAAGCTTCGACCAAAGCTCAGGCGCGTACTAGTAAATCACGGCGAGCGACGCAAGTCTGAAAACCTGGCAATGTCAATTCGGCGCATGTACAGACTACCGGCTCACTATCCACAAATCCAGGAAGCAATAAAATTATTTTAGATCGTATTCAGGCTTCCAGATCTTTACACTTGATGGAGTAACAATAATTCTTTCCTCACCAAGTCTTGCAATATCTGCTCCACTAGATTTTGCAACCTTGTACAACTCTTCGACCACTTTACGCAACTCATCAACATCTTTTTGTGCAAGAGGGGTAACTCGTAAAATCAGAATCATTCCTTTCTTGATATCCTCTTTTATTGAATGGATATCGCTAGGGTCACGTATTGTTATGGCCTTTAGATATGTCGGGTTTTCCTGCTTTTGCATTTATCTAAAACAGCGATCTACTCCTTCAAAAAGTCTTTCGTATCAGTTTGTGCGTAAGTTGGTTTACTAGATTCGATACTTGAGGTAAGATGACTCTTCGGCAGACATGATAGACAAATTTGCCCTGTTTTTGCCCTTTTCTGCAATTACCATACTCTCTTTGTCTTTTGGCGCATCAGAGTATCGCAATGTTATAGCTGCTGCAAGGTTTTCAAATCTATCTAGCTCTTTACCCCTAAGCAACGAGACAGGTCCTACATGATCCTGTGCTTCAAGTAAAATATCATCTGGCAGTGCAAGTGCCTTTATCACTTCATTTTCATCCTTGTTTCTTCCAACTATTAGCTTTACGTTTTGATCAAATCTAAAATGTCTTCCAATCTTTAACAGATCAATATCATTAGTTGTTGGAGTCTCTGTATGCTTGAAAAGATCTTTTGCCCTTATTGCAAAGGCAGGATCTGTCAGGAGACAACCGCCACCTGCATTTGGTGGATTTTCAATTTCAAACTCTCTTGCCAGCTGTAACTGAGGTTTTCTTGACCTTCCCTTTATCATGCCAAGATTTTCTCTTTTTATCAGGCCAATTTTTTCTGGATCTGTTGGTGGTAGAAGCGCAGCTGATAACGGCCTTACAATCTTTCCTTCTAATCCTGATTCTTTTTCAATTGTCTTTAGTGCAGGCCCGTGCTGACTCATCGGTCTTTGTCCCAAGACCTCACCTGAAATTATAAAATCAGCACCAATCTCTTCCATGTGTTTTTTTGCAGCCTTGAACATCATTGCCCTGCAATCAATACATGGATTCATGCCAGATCCAAATCCATGCTTTGGATTCTTTAGCATCTCGATATACTCATCGCCAAGATAAAC
>JACOWO010000228.1 GCA_016176745.1 Nitrosopumilales archaeon | reverse complement strand
AGTGGACCTGGCAAGCTTACACAGTCACTCAAGATAACAAAAGCGCAGTATGGTGAGGATTTGGCAAAACATTCAACGCTGTATATAACAGAAGGCGTATCGCCAAACAAGGTTGTTTTAGGATCACGTATTGGGATAAGAACTGCAACTGACAAGTTATGGAATTTTAAAATAAACGTCTAGCTTTTCTCGTCATCTTTTAGGGTCCATGGTGCTACATGGCCTAGAATTTTTTCCCAGTTGAGCTTGAGCATCAAAATGACTATGACAGTCATAAGACCTGCAAACACTGCAATTCCAATATAGACTATGGAAGAGTCGTGCACACTTTCGACAACTGGTTCAACGTAGGATAGACCAAAAAAGCTAGAAAGTAAAACTATGACATAGCTTAGGATTATTTTGCCTGCAAATGTAGCCAAAAAGAATCTCTTTGGATTGTACTTTGCAAGTCCAAGTGGAATATACACAATGTCATCTGGAATTGGGGTTGCGGCGGCAATAAATGCAGCAGCTGCGCCATATCGCTTGACAAGGCGTTCAAATGGTTTCATTCTCTTTCTTGTAGATTCATTAATTATTCTCCTGCCACTAGAGCTAGCATAGAATATTATCTGCTTTGCAACTGTGGATGTAATTGCAGAAAGAAGCGCGAGAGCATGTATGTCAAACTTGTCGCCAACTGCCATTGTTGCAAGCAAAAGAAATGACGGGAGTGGAACAAATGGTATTAGTGAGCCAAAAAAGCTGATAATTGACAAGCCAAGGTAACCAACCTCTGGCGTAAATGGAAGGAGATCAGAAAACTGCACATCTGTTCATTTGTTATGGATTATTTAAGAATAAAACAATCAAGAACATTAAATATTGTCCAACGAAACTAACTTGATGGCAAAAAAAGAGTATGGACAAATCTGTGACTATATAATAAAGCTCAGTCCATACATTAGATTTGTTGGAGTCATAGACAAAAATGGAAAACTCCTTGCATACAACAGACGAGAGGGTCTCAAACCTCTGCTTGATACAAAAAATACTAGTTACCAGTTCTCACACATTGCCATAAAATCAGAGCTAGAATCTTATTTTGATGAGCAACTAGGCGAGACAGAATTTGCTTGGGAAGAGAGAAAGAAGGTACAGACAATATCTTTTGCATTAGA
>JACOWO010000013.1 GCA_016176745.1 Nitrosopumilales archaeon | reverse complement strand
GCCAATATTTTGTACATTTGCACTTATCGACATGGTATGACCAGCTTTGTAGGTTGCACTTTCTGATGTTCCAGTAATTTTGATCGTCTCTGCAAGCCAAACAAGATCAACATCATCTTCAGCATAAATGGCAGGCGCAATAACTGACGATATTGCAAAAATTCCAAAAACAAAAACCAGATAATTTACATGGAACTGAAATTGCAATTGCAAGTATTAACTCAACTTGTGATAATTAAAGATAATTGTATCATAGTGAACAAGTAAAATATCTAGACAACTTTACATCGATTTTATTTTTTAACATAAAGCTAATAAAAGAAGGCAAGCATCTAAACGAAATTATAAATCCAACAGCAGAAGGTGGCATGTGCGCATCTGATGGAACACTAGTTGCATCTGAATACAAAAAAGAAATAACTCCACAACTTTTACTATAATGCTGCCAAAATAAGAAAAACCGGCGTATTTTCTTATCATTAATTCAAATGTTGACATTATAAACCACAAAGACTAGTTGCTAATATTGCAAAAAGATAGAATCTCTGAATGGTTCGTACCTAAATTTGGTCCAAGAAACTTTAGAATTGGCATAGGAATGCTTTTTTTGCCATATACTGGCATGGTGGTATCATTTGCTGCATGGGGATCACTGGCAAGCAATTTTACTTTAGAAAGACTAGTTGCCATATGTCTTCTTTATTTTTTAGCTACAGGTGTATCTGCTCACTTTCTTGACGCAATTGGAAGCAGGACAAAACCGTGGGGCATTTTACCACAGAAAAAACTATGGACAATTTCCTTAATCTCACTTGGCTTGGCTTGTCTGATTGGTTTGTATTATGCAATTTTAGATTCTCCACTTTTGATTCCACTTGGCATCATTGAAGGATTTTTCCTCTTTGCATATAATTTGGAATTATTTGGTGGAAAACTACACAACAATGCCTCGTTTGTAATTTCATGGGGGATATTACCTGTACTTGCAGGATCTGCAATTCAAACAAACTCGGTTTCATTAGAGAGTGGCATTCTTGCAGCGTTGGCTGGGCTTTTGAGCTACATCTTGATAAAAACTTCAAGACGATACAAAGATCTCAAAAAAGAATCTACAGACTATTCTTCAACAAAGAAAAAGGAAACCATATTAAAAATCATCAGCCTAGGAGTAATGATTGGAACCGCCTTATTTTTTATTTTAAGATATGTTTAACTGAATTGTAAACTGGAGAATTAATGGCAATGCAAGATTCTTTTGTGAATACTCTACTTGATGTCCCAGTAGGACAAATCGAAAAATTTCTTAAGGATAATTTGCAAGGTGAAACTCATTTAGAAGTAATTGAGCAAAACTGTACATCTGGCACAAATTTTGTAAGAAAAATTGTAATTACAGTAAATAACTTGCCAGTAATCCGTGCCACCGTATCATTTGATTCTAAAAAACTTGCAGAACCGCTCCTGTCTGCATTACTTGGGAAAAAAGATGGCATTGGAGCCATACTTACAAGAAACAAGATAGCCACACGAAGAAACATCATTTCATTAGAGCCTGATTCTGATGGTACAGTAAAAAGAAATTATGAGATTATCGATAATGGCACTGTATTGTTTTACATTTCAGAAGAAATACTACTAGCAAATCTTCTTGCCAACAAGAATGGCAGATGAGCCAAGGGTTAGGAGTTTTTGTTCTGCTTGAAGACCGTTATGTCTCATGGTCTTTTCATAATCATCTAGCCAGCTAGTGGACCTTATTAATTTTGGAAGATCTCTAAACACTTCTTTCCAACTTGGAATAAAAATTCCTATAAAATTTAGCACTACAAAATACAAATCCCATAGGTTTTTCACAAAACTATTTTTTGGATATGTGAAATCATGAAAGATTATTGTTCCATCATCTTTTAGATGTTTGATGCATGCTTTTACCAATGTTTCAGCGTCACAATATTTTGGAAGATAAGACGATGTTATGCAATCAAATTTTAAATCAATATTTAGTTTTTCTGCATCCTGATTTACAAATGTTATGTTGCCATAGTTTTGAGAATTTGTTTTTGCCACATCAAGATAATTTTGCATAATGTCAACCCCAATTATTTTTGCGTTAGGATAGGTATCCGCAATTAATCTTGTAAGTATGCCAGTTCCACATGCCAGATCTAAAACAGAATTGACAGATGGAACTTTCCTGAGGATTTCGTTTTTCCAATACTTGTCGCGTCCAAACGTGGCCCCAGTGACAACTCTATCATATGATTTTGAAGTTTTTCCAAAAAATTTTGGAACTAATTTTTTTGGTGATTCCGTAATCAACATGTTAGAATGACCTCTAATACAATTTAAAGCGATTTTAAAAGTTTGAATTTATCTATGAGATATTACTGCTTTTACGCCTTCTCTATATGATGGGTATTGAAATTGAATCATCTTTGCAATCTTTGTATTTGATGTTTTAATTGATGTTGTCAAAAGTTTTACAAAGTCTCCTCCCATAACGGCTTTGGCAAGAAATATAGGAATACTTCCTGGGTGCTTGATGCCAAGCTCATCAGAGGTATAATTGATAAACTCTTTAAACAAAACAGGATTTGAATCTGTAACAACAAAAGTTTCATTTATTGTGTTTTTTTCTGCTATTGCAACCAAAGCGCTTACTACATCATCAACATGAACAAAGCTTCGATAATATTCGCCTGATTTTGGAAGCTTAAACATGCCTTTTTGTAGTCTTTGAATTATTTGTGATTCAAACCATCCGCCATTTCCATAAACTTCGCCAAAATACGTAACAGTTAGCGGTATTGAGTTATCTTTGCAGTTTTTTTCCAAGAATCGTTGAGCGTCTAGTCTAACTTGCGCATAATAGGTATGTGGTTTTAGTGGTGTAGTTTCATCAACAACTTTGTTCCCAGGATCTCCAAAGACGCCAAGGCCAGATGCATATACAATAAATTTTGTCTTGTTCTTAATATGGTTGAAAAGATTTACCGTTCCACCGTAATTGACTTTTTTTATTTTATCCTTGTCCTTTTCCATTGGAGTAACTGCAGCCAAGTGAAAAACTACATCATATCTTTCATTTGGAACAGACAAGCTTGCATTGGCAAGGTCAACTTTGTGTTTTTGAATTGACAGATTTGTATCATGTTCATGAATTACACCTGTGACTGTATGCCCATTCTCAGATAGTTTGGCAGCTAGTCTTGAGCCAATAAATCCTGAGGCACCTGTAACAAGAATCTTCAATATTTTAACTAGAATAATGTATTTTAAAAAACATGGTATGTATTGGTACTACAACTATTCTTTCCAGTTAACCTTCCGTAATACCGCATAAGGTGGCTCTTCTATATTTGCAAGATACTCTGGATTATCTGAGGTAAGCCGAATCCCTTTATTATTTTGCATCATTTCATTAAACTGTGGATCGGATTCTAGTTTTTGCAAATACTGTTCTGTCCATGCCCAGTCACTTTCTGGATTACAAGAATAAACTATCCAGTGATATTCATTATTGGTCCACACAACATCAAATGGAAACATTTTGCAGTCAAAAGGCCTGTCATTGTATATGCCGCATAATCTTTTTTCTTCATCCCAAAACATACATGTTGTGGAATTTTCTTTTTTCTTTATTGTCTTTATGACATTACCATTTATTCTAATATTTTTTAGGAATTCATTTTCTGACTTGCCTACATTTTTTAATCTAATCAGGTCACTTGGGTAAAGTAAGGGCGGAAAAAAGTCAGTACAACATGATAATTTCTTACAACTCACACACAGATTAGAAATACTATATCTATCATTTTCCATAAAATATCATACATCTCTGTGTTTGTAAAGCGCGTAGCACACAACAATCGTGCCTGCAACCCACAACGGCGTTGCAATATCAGATCTGTCAAAGATTCCAAATAACTCAAAAAAGTAGTATCTTACATCCCCAAATGTGTTTAATGCAAATCCAACAAGTAAAAGGCCCCATGCATTTCCAAGCATGGTGCCACGAAAAACTTGGGAGCCTACAACAGCATATGAAAAAACCCATGTTGTAAAAAATACAAATGCGATTCCAGCTAGATATTCTTTGTAGAAATCAAAATCATATTCTGGAATAGGCTGAAACACAACACTAGCAATTCCTTGTGGCGTTTCAAAGGGAACAAGACCAAAAAACGCATAAACTATGGTTGCCCCAATTGGAATCCAAATAATTGTAGTTTTTTGGTGTGAACTTAATTTTGGTTTAAAGTAACGTATGTTGGTTCTTAGATGATAAATCGCAAATGGATAAAACGCAAAATAAAAAATGTCAGGATAGTACGGATATGGATTTTCCACTTGGTAACCAATTTCGTATACAAACCAAAGTGCCCATCCTACAAAATAGGATGCATATGCTATAGCAAGCGAAAGATATGCTCTTCCAAAAATTTTTGAGCCCCAATACCTTTTTGCAACAATAAAAGCAAAGATTGCCGCTGCCCCAAAACCCGCAGTAAGTATTGCCTCAAAAGCATCTAATTCAGAGCAGTAATACTTAAGGTATCAGCTCACGTTTAACATACAAAATTAAGTTTTACCTAAATTTTCGGAATATTATGATCATGTTTATCTCAAAGTCTAATTAATCATGATCCAATTGAAATTAGCTCTGATTATAGCAGTTTTTCTTCTTTTTGTTGCCTACGCTCAAACATTAGTCACAGCAGAAGAATCTGAACATCATGAAATAATTGTAATAGGTGCTGGCATGGCGGGCATTGCAGCTGCAAACCAATTAAACGAATATGGTTTCAAAGATATTGTAATTTTAGAAGCTCGAGATAGAACTGGTGGTAGAATGTTAACTGATAGCTCATATGAAAACTATCGCCTTGATGTAGGTGCTTCATGGATTCATGGAACAAAAGATAATCCAATTGCAGAATTAGCTGAAGAATACGGCATTGAAACGGTACCCTTTGATGATGAAGAATCGGCTATTTTCTATGATGAAAATGGAATGCCAATAGATGAAAAAACAAAAAACTCCATGCGAGAACTTTATAGACAATTTGAAATGTTTTATGATGATTACCGTGACAAAATTTTAGAACAGAATGCGAAAGACGTCTCACTTAACGAGGCAATTAACGAATTTACTAAAGATAAAGAATTGACAGAACAAGAACTCAATAATTTTAATTTCATGGTTGTTTGGAACATTGAAGGGGATTATGCTACAGACGCATCGAAGCTTTCACTTTTGTCTTTTGAAGAAATGGGATACAAGATGGATGGAAGGGAAGTTGTCTTTCCTGGAGGTTATACACAAATTATTGATAAATTAGCAGAAGGGTTAACGATTAGATTTCAACACACTGTAACAGAAATAGATTATACAGATGAAATTATTCATGTCAAAACAGACAAGGGAAATTTTGATGCAAAATATGTGATAAGTACACTTCCACTGGGAGTTTTAAAGAAAAATAGTGTAACCTTTTCACCAGCTCTTACACAAGAAAAGATAGATTCGATAAATAAATTAGAAATGGGTATTCTCAATAAAGTCTATTATGTTTTCCCAGAGCCCCCATTTTGGGATGTAGATTATAATTTCATTGCACACATTTCAAATCAGAAAGGTCATTGGGCATACTTTGCAAATCTATATGGTATTTTAGAGGAACCTGTTCTCTTGGCATTTAACACTGCTGATTTTGGCCATCAATTAGAAGACATGGAGAAGGAAGAAATCGTAGCAGAGGGATTAGAGGTACTCAAAAAATTATATGGTGAAACAATTCCAGAACCAAAATATACCTATGTAACAAAATGGGATTCTGAGCCATTCTCATATGGCTCTTATTCTTCTACGGGTGTAGATTCAACAAACTATGATTTTTTTGTATTGTCAAAACCAATAAAGAGACTCTTATTTGCGGGCGAAGCAACTGAAGTAACTTATCCAGCAACTGTCCATGGAGCATTTTTCTCAGGTGTGCGCGAAGCAAATCGAATTAGCTGGATGGAAGGAAATTATCTTTCACCTAAGGCTCAGATTGACAATTGGGTATTGCCGGACTATGTGCTTTGTAAGGACGGATTGGAATTATTGATAAGCATAGATGAGGAGTCAGCTGCATGCGTAAATCACTATACAAAATTGAATCTTCTGGACCGTGGCTGGGGATTTGTTACTCCGTATATCTACTATAACTAACGAGTAGCTGGAGTTGGGGTTAGAAGAATCTTTACCAAATAGCTTTCATGTAGAATATTTTCCTTTAGCATAACTTTGGCAACAAGACTTCCATTTTGGATATCGATATTTATGTTCTTAAATAACGCAGTATAGAGTGTAACCTTTCTTCCTTCACTCATCGTAAATCCTTCTTCGGCTAATAATCCATCATCTACAATTTCATTAATTATTCGATATCCAGATGATTTTGGAATTTGACACATTTCTAATATGTCAAGTATGGCACCTGGCTTTTGCAGTGCAGCATCCAAGATTAGCTTCTTTTCTCTATGTCCATATGATTCTAAAATCAGTCTTGCAAGATCTTGGTTTTCTATAGTAATCCATGGTTGGCCCTTTTTCTTATCAAGAGATACTAGGTGATCCAAAAAGTCTTTTTCTAGATTATCCGCACCTGCGCCAAAAAACTCACGAAGCGTGGCATCTAGTGTATGAAATTCTTTAATCGCACTAACTACATCAAGGCTGTATCTTTGTTGCAATCTTTCCTCTACCTTTTGATATGTCTTGACTCCGAGTTTTTCTTTTATTACCAATGCCAGTGCTTCTGCAAGAAGCTTGTCTAATGCATTCACGTATTGTATTGTGGCAAGCTGGTTTATAATCATATCTCTGATCTGAGAATAGGTACATCATAGTTATTTATATGGTGGGTAGTTTTTCTCAACAATTGTATTACGAATATGTTAGTATAACTCTTAATTCCAAAAACTGGGAATTCTGGCATAATACTTATATATATGGTCTAGCAAAATCAAATATCTTTATTAACATGTACTTATTAATTCTCAAATATGAGAATTAACTCTTCTGAAACTCAAGATTACAAAGAAATAATTCCCAAGTATGAGAATGTCCAATCAAATTATCCAAGAAAACCAACATGGGGAGACACTATCACATTTTCTGAAGAATTACTCGACTGTTGTGTAGGTATAGTTGACATGGTAAACTCGACAAAGATCTCATCAGTACTATACAATTCAAAGCTGGCAAAGTACTATAGCACATTTCTTAATTCCATGAGTAAAATCGCAAAACAATTTGATGCAACGATAGTCAAAAATGTTGGAGACAGCATTCTTTACTATTTTCCTCAGACATCAGATTCTAAAAACAAAGACGCCTTTGTAAAATGCCTAGAGTGCAATTTTTCCATGATTGAGGCACATGACGCTATTAACAATAAACTATTAGAAGAAAAATTACCTTCCTTAGACTATAGAATAAGCCTTGATTATGGCGCTGTTATGATGGCAAAAGCAACAAATTCCATGTGTGAAGATATTTTTGGATCGCCAGTAAATATGTGCAGTAAAATAAATCACCTTGCAATACCAAATACAATTGTAATAGGTGGCGATCTGTACCAGCTAATCAAGAACTATAACTATTACAAATTTGAGCAAGTAAAAGGATTCTCACTTGGATTCAAGCACACATATCCGACATACTCGCTAAAACGCAATGGCATGGGTCCAGTTGGCTCTAGATTTGGATGTTGGTTTCTATGAGTAAAGTAGGCAAAATAGACTGTATAGTGTGCGGTTATAAAGACGCAATGAGGATTGTAGATGAAAAGTATAACGGCTTTAGGGGCATATGCCCAGAATGCGGTTGTAATTGGCCAGAATCATAAATTTTATTCTAATATCTTAATCTTATGGATTATGTGGATTTCCTGGCCCTAACATATCTTGTGGCTTTACATCTTGATCCCATTTTCCTTTGACTCCTTTTATCAAAGACACAATTCCCCCACCAATCAAACCTACAATAACTGCAGTTAGGACTGACTTGTCTTGTAACACAACATTGCAGTCTATCTGTGTTGGCTGGGCATTTTCGCTATAATCAAA
>JACOWO010000231.1 GCA_016176745.1 Nitrosopumilales archaeon | reverse complement strand
GTATTTTTAATCTCATCTTCGTGAGTTCGCAATAATTCTTCAAAAGTTAAATCAAGTTCTTTTGTGCCTATTTTATTTTCTGCTACTATTCCACCTAAAGTTTGGATAGAGGAACCTAAAGTGACACCAAGATCGTTTAAAACCGAATTATCTTCATTGCGACAATGGAATATAATTGCTTCATTTAATTTTTTTTTAGAAGTGTTGACCATTTTCTTTAACACTTTTTTATATTCTGAATTCTTGGTATAATTTCCAAGTGCTTGTTTTATAACCTCAAACGTCGAATCTAAATTTGTGTTGATAGCATCAAACAAAATCTTTTTTGCTTCTAGTTTTCCAGCCTCGATTATTCTAGCTGCCTCTCTCTCAGATCTTATTTTTGCCTCGTTTGCATAACGTTCTTGAAACTCTTTAACGGTAGAATTCTTTTTACTTTCTATTGTAGCCTTTTTCTCTTCTAATTCTTTATCAAGAATTTCGATCTCATTTTTTTTCCTGCTATCAATTTCAAGGATAAATGAATCTATGCTCATAGAACCTTATCCTATAATATATCAAGTAATAGTATTATTCCTAGTACAAAACCAATTATCCAAAGAGTTTCTGGAATGACAAAGAAGAACAGCACCTGACCGAACTTCTCTGGCTTTTCCGCTATTATACCCATGCCAGCTGCACCAATTCCTTGTTGTGCATTACCAGTACCTATCAAACCACCCGCTATTGCAATTGCTGCCGCAATAGCTAGCAATGGCTTTGTTAATGATGCATCACCAGTTGAGGTTTCTTGTGCATATACATTAGCTGAAAAGATCGAAGAAAGCATTACTAATACTGTCGCAATCATGGCAATAGTAAAGAACTTCGATCGTAGGTTTCGCATCATCAATTATGGCTTGACTATAGATGGTATTATAAATTTTTATGAATGGTTTTGAATTTAATAAAAATAAAAAGTGTAAGTAGTTTTGAGAACTAAAATGTGGTGTTTGTATTGCCAAGGAAAGCTAGCATTCCATCAACCCATTGGGGTTCAACAACCCATAAAATAATATGGATCAAATCTTGGTAGATTTATACCAGAAATATTTGCAAATCTTGCAATTATTTAGAATCTTGTTGTTGAGATCTGAAATATGCACGCATTTCTTAACCTTTTAATTAAATAATCAT
>JACOWO010000012.1 GCA_016176745.1 Nitrosopumilales archaeon | reverse complement strand
AACACCCCTTCTTTCTAGCTCAGAGCCATCTTTTACTTCAGAAACAATTACAGTAAATGAAATAACATCACGTTGTTTGCATTCTTCTGTATGAAGTTTTAGGTTTACATCCATCAAGTCAAACTCTTCTTGAGGTATTGAAGTTTCATCAAAAAATGCCTTTCCAGTAGTTTCTATTCGAAATCGCTGATCAAGATGATGAAACCCAAGTTTTGTTTTTCTGCCTTCTCTTCCTGCCGCTTTTACATTAACGTCTATTATTCCTGGCTTTGTCTGAGTGTATCCGGCCTTTTTGTTTACAAAAATACCAATCTGAAAGGGTTTTCCGGCAGTAGCTTCGGCCATTTTTTGAACACCGTCATTCATGGCAACGTCAACGCCCTTTATGGTTTGGGCAACCTTTGCTATCCATTCATTTGTTCTCTCAACTATAGCTGCAATTGCGTCTCTGCGTAGTTTGTCTTCTTCTTGAGGAAGCTTGTAGTAAGCAATCCATTCAAGATAGTCGCCAGAAATATCTTTGATAAACTCTATGCATGTTACTTTATAGTCCTCAACACTGCTTGCCCTTTCTGAGGCTTCGTCAACACGTAATTTGTCAAAATCTATTGGTAGTGCCACAGAATCTAAAGAAAGCGCGGTTATAAAAAAACTAATCCAAGTATTTTAGAAATCATTGAATATGACAACTGGTAAATTTTGTATCATGAGTTTTGAGGCAATAACTACTAGTTTAGAAAAAGAGCTAAAGTCGAATTTACCTCAGATTAGATTCATGCTAAAGAAAAATCCTGCAATGGCATACACGAAAATTACAGAAATTGGCACTCAAGTAGGCACAAAGTATAACATAAAATTGCTTGTAAATTTTTCAAAAAAAGAAAAAATCTATGATTTTGATTCCTATGGGACACAGGATCTTAGCATAATTGTAGATATGGAAAAAAAGAACTTTCCAATCAACAGGGAGATTATAAAATCAAAAGCAAAAGAGTTACTAGGCAAAGTAAAAGCTGAGGATGCCTACATGTATGAAGGAAAAGAAGGCGTCAAGGTTTTTCTTGATTCAGGAAGAATTGACATTTTGCCTCATTCGTTACATGTTTGGTGCAAGTTTTCAGATAAAGTGACAAAGTTTTGTAATTGGTTGCTTGATGAGGTTTACCAAGTTAATCCAAGTTCAGATTCCAACTAGCTGTTGAATTGCCTATAATTTTTCTAGCTTGTCTAGTATTTCATCTATTTCCTTGTTTTGTGGATCAATTTTGCGCAACTTCTCACAGCAATCAACTGCTTGGTCTTTATCTTTCAAATAAAGATGCAGATTTGCTTTCATAAGAAGGGCTTCTGTGTCATTTTGGTTTAGTGCTAATGTTTTATCAAGATACGACAGCGTATTTGTTGCATCGCCGTTAATGTAGTAGATGCCTGCAATCATAAATAGTAAATCAGGATCATTGGAATGTTTTTTTTCAAGGTTTTTTCCAAATTCTATTGCCTCTAGATAATCACCGTTTTGTACAAGCTTTCTTAGATGACGCTTTGGAAAACTAAACACTCCAACCAATCTTTTCACTCACATATATCAAAATGATATTTACAGTTTGTCACAGGTTTTTTTATTTAAGGAGATATTTTTTATCCTTGAGCTTGAATACTATTAGTGCTGGTGCAACAAAGTACATTCCAATGTTTAGTAGAATGATTCCAATTCCATAACCTAGCATCTCAGCTTCTGAGTCAATGTCAACATACTGTAGCAATGACAATGATGATAGTAGTGGAGTTATTGCAACCTTTACAGTTTCCTTAAATGCTGGGTTTTGTCTTTCCCAGTCAGCTACTGTTGGTGAGAACGAATAGTAGAATGAGTTGAATGCAGTCATAAATGATGCGCCAGACTGTGTGCCAAGTACGGTATTGTCTCTTATTTCTCGCAAGAACTGGACTTGTGGTGCAAGCTCAGATCCATATGTTGCAGTTGCGATTAGACAACCGCCATTACCCGGCGATGTTGGCGTAGTTGGAGTTGTCGGAATTGTTGGCGTAGTTGGAGTTGTCGGAATTGTTGGCGTAGTTGGTGTTTGGCCAGCTTCTCCTATAGGAATGTCAAGTAGGAAAAAGTCAAGCTCGTTAGAAGGCGGTACTATTTGTTCTGGGTTTGTACCATATATCCAAATAACATAATGAGCAGTTCCAGGTTCTTCTTCAACTGGAGTGAACTTACGAACTTGCCCTGATGTGGTAAAGAATTTTTGTCGTCCTTCCTCTTGAGCAACTGAACGAATCGGTCTTTGCTCATCGTCTACTACAACAATATCATAATGAACCTGACTGATAAATTCATCTTGGTCAAATTTGTTTTTAAAACTGATAAACCATTCAATTTCGCATCCAGGCATTGGATTTGCAGGCCCGTATTTCAGCTCAACAAGCATTGTAAATTGTTTTGTGTTACCTCGCTTTTCTACAAGATCATAATTTTGAGGACAACCTAAGGCTGTTGGTTTGTCTGGAGTTGGCACAATTCCAGAAAAAGGATCAGTCTTGACATTTTGTTTATAGTCTAAAAGTTCGAATCTATACTCTTGTGGAGGTATTCCCTCTGAAACCTGTGTCCAAGTACTTGCCTTAACTGGAAATGGAAACTCATCAACAATCCATATCTTACTTTCATAGCCTCCTGTCTTCCAACCTATTACTACAGAGTCATACGTTCCTGCTGGAACCTTGATAGATTCTATTGCAGTTGGAATTACCTGTTCTCCTCCAATGTTACCAATTTTACCCCATGATGGGGCCGAAAACTTTTTTGGTCCTTTAGATGCATCACCAGGACTGTTTGTTGCATATGCAGATAACCATACTATTGATGACTTGAAGGCACCTCGATATACTGATAATTCCTGGCTGCCACCAGATGGCTCTGGTGCTACTTTGCCAAGCTCCATTTCACCTTTAACAATTTTATTTCCATCATAAACTACAGTCTGAGCAACCCACTTTTCTTCAGTTCCAGTCTTTTTTTCTCCAGATATCCAAAAATTGATTTCAAATTCTGAGCATTCCTTATAGTAAACATGACATAGTTTGTAGCTAAAATAATCTCCAACCTTTAATCCTTCACCAACATACCAATCACCTGGCTTGTTTACTCCGCCGGCCTGCAACTGTGCAAGTGCATTACCTAAACCAGATCCTAATATCAGAACAACAAAAAAAGATACAACAAGAGGAGATGACTTCAAGTAAAATTAATTTATGGATTTCCCTAAGTTAAAGGTTTCAAATAAGCAAATATAGAGGCAGGGAGAAAAATTGTTAGAATATGTGCGACTGCTCCAAGGTTCACCTCTATGAGGTAGAGTTCAAGCTTGATGGAATGACTATAGTTCCAACACACAAAAACTGTGGAGACGCATTAAATGAAAAACAGGCAGATGTTTTTCAAAAAGAACTTGTAAAGTCTTGGGGCCTAGAAGAAAAAGAGTAGCACTTTAGATTTTACAAAAAAGAAAGAGTGAAAAGTTCTCTTAACGTAGTTCACGGACTGCTTCTTTGCATACATCTGTTTTGCATTTGCAATCTTGGCTGCAAATACAATGACCTTGCATAGCGCAATCACATGCATAATCGGGATCGCCGCTATCGGCTTCGCATCCACATGCTTGATCTACCATATCTTGGTAGATCTCAGTCGGGGTTTTAAAAGTTTTCAGATATTGCCAAAATTACGCGTTTAATATAGCCAGCATTTGGTTTGCGGCATTATGTAGGATATTAGTCTGTGCTTCAATTTTTGCCATGTCACTTTCAACATCAAATGCTACCTTTAGTACATGAATCAGCTCAGGTCTTCGATGTAGACTTTGTTTGATTTTGATTAGATTGTTTTTGTTGATATAACCAAGATAGAAATAGCAATCAGAGAAAAGCGAATTTTCAATAAAATAGTCATATTTTTTTTGAATTATTTTAGAGTGGTTGTTTGTCTCAACAATATCTGAAAAACCTATTGTTGATTTTAACATTCGCAAAAGAAGCGAAGAAGTTGCCCTTTCTATTCCAATGCATTCATTTACGATTTTAAAGTTTTCATTGAATCTGTTTTTTTCAAATTTTCGTATGTCTTCAAGCATGTGTGCTGGACTTGGCCGCCTGAGATTGTGTACTGATATTGCATCTGCAATAAAATATGCTGCACATTTTACCCATGATGATGTAAAGGGATCATTATTTTGTATTCCGTCTTTTGCCTTTGTTGCGCAAATTGTTGCATCAACAAGACAGCTTTTTGCAAAAGAATCAAAAAGTGGGTTTCTTTTTTCCTTAATGCTTGATAAAACAGTATTTAGCTCCCACTGTTCATCAAAAAGAATTTGCATGTTATCGTATTGTATTAGTGCATCCAAGCTTGCACCTGACAACAGACCATGATGAATCTTGACTAGTTGTCCATCTACGTCTTTTACCAAGTCATTTTCGTGTGTGTTATCAAAAATAGTAATGTTATATTCACAGCAACTAAAACTATTTTTTTGTGCTTGGCATCCACCAAGCCCAACAGGATAATCTCTGGCTAGATTTTCCAATAACTTTTTTATGTCCACAGAAAAATTACTAGAGAATTTTTGTTTAAAGGATATCAATTACTTAATTTAACCAAATAATTCAATGTGAAAACATTCCTTTAAATTGAATTAGTTGTGGCATTTACCTTGAGCTCCTGTGGTGTAGTCCGGCTAAGCATACTGCCCTCTCAAGGCAGTGATCCCGGGTTCAAATCCCGGCGGGAGCACTTTATTG
>JACOWO010000226.1 GCA_016176745.1 Nitrosopumilales archaeon | reverse complement strand
CTTGAATAAGCAAGAACTCGTGCCAAGTTCTTTTGCATGATAGCAGCTATGTTTCCAACAGTCATAGTCATTACAGCAATTATTCCTAGTGCAAAGGTCCAGTCAAGTGATAATGCAATTGATCCCATCACAATTACTCGAAGTGCTGCTGCAAATCCTGCCTTTTTTGTTCCAGCAGCTAATAGCGCGCTAATTGTTGGCGGTGCGCCCTCGTATGTGTCAGGAAGCCACATGTGAAACGGCACGAGTCCCATCTTGAATCCAAATCCTGCAACAAACATTCCAATTGCAAGTAGTGCAAGTGGCAGCATTTCAGAGTCAATTGTTGCAAATGTCTGGATTACATCTCCAATGTTTGTAGATCCTGCCAGACCATATGCAATTGAGATTCCATAAATTATAATTGCAGATGAAAGCGCGCCAAACAAAAAGTATTTGAGTGCAGCCTCATTTGATGACGGATCCTTTTTCATAAATCCTGCAAGGACATATGTCGGGATACTCATCAGTTCCCATGCAACAAAGAGCATTACCAAGTCTGTCGAGTATGCAATCAGTACCATTCCGATTGTTGATAGCAAAATAAGTGAAAAGTAGACAGCAGGGTGTGATTTTTTTCTCATATAGTTGAGTGATCCAACTGTTGTGAATATTGCAACAATTAGCATCGCGATTGCAAAAAGTGATCCAAATGTGTCATCGGCTAGAACATCTTCTGTAAATATTGCAGCAGGTGCTATGTTATTTGCAGCTATTTGGTAAATCACATAACCAATTGATGCAAAGAGTGCGCCAAGTGCAATTACACCATAAAATGATGATGAGCCGCGTTCCTTTCTTGCTACACTGATTACAGGAATTAGAACACCGACTGTTCCAAGTATTGCAACTATAATCATTGGAGTTGATGTAAGTTCGATCATTTCATATCACCTAAATTAGCAAAATCAGGACTACGAAGAGAATTCCTGCTCCAAAAACGTAAAGATATGACTGTGCGACGCCTGTCTGTGTTCCTTGAACTACCTTTGCACTCCACGCGACTGCACGTTCAAAACCTATGTTGATTCCCATGTCAATTACTATTCTTTCAAAATACCTCCACATACCTCGTGCAAGCCATAATGGTGCAATTACAAAACTCCAGTAGATTATTGCGTTAAGATACCACCTGTTTAGAATAACTTTGTGAATTGCA
>JACOWO010000227.1 GCA_016176745.1 Nitrosopumilales archaeon | reverse complement strand
TGAGATATTTTTTAACAGTTTTTCTATTTTGCCGCTTGTTGTTTTGACAAGCGATGAGTACTTTGCATCAAAATCTTTTGGCAGCTCAAATCCCAAAAACTTTGTTGAAGTTCCGTAAAATTTTGTAATAGCGCCTCTTGCTTCTTCGATTCTTACAATCTCAATTAGACCTGATTCTTTGAGAATATCCAAGTGATGCCGCATCGTTGTTAGCGCCTTTTTGTAACCTGATTTTTTTAGCTCAGCTAGGATTTGTTCTGCGTTAAGCTCCTTTCTGTATAAAATCTCAAGAACTTTTGCACGAGCCGGATCCTCGATTGCGCGGGCCTGATCAGCTGTTGTTATGACAGTCCGGCTTACTCTTACTGGTTTTTCAAGTAGTGTTGACATGTTTAGGATTAAGTCTAGCAATAAGCTAAAAGATCCTCATATCATATTTTTTTGGCTAATCGCACTAATTTTTCTTCGCTACAGCAACTATGGTTATGTTACAAATAAAATATCATATGCTACAAAGAATATAGTTGCATAATCATAATTATTATAGTGAAACTATCAAAGTAGTAGCAATACAACAAATTAGCAAAAAATAACAAAAAAGGCAGATTGTGGGAAATCATGTGACAGGTGGGCACCATAATGGCAAAAATCAACAATTGTAACTTGAGATGATTTTGGAAAATTCGAGTTATAGTGAATGACCGGTTAGTCGTTCGTATGCAATAACATATCGCTCAGTCATTTTGCTTATCAGATTTTGAGGGATTTTAGGTGCAACAGGCTCTCGGCCTTTTGCCCTTGCATCCTCAAACTGCTTTTGATATCCGTTCGCGGTAAGCCAATCACGCAGCAATTGTTTGTCATAGGCATCCTGTATCTTGCCAACTTCATAAGAGCTCTTCGGCCATAGCCTGTATTCGTCAGGACCAATAGAGTCGCCTAGAGTGATTTTGCCATCAAGCTTGCCAATTGTATATTTTAATCGAGATATCAGACAACCAGTCAAACTCTCCTTCTGTTACAAGGTTTTGTTCAATTGCTGCAGTCTTGTCAATTGGTATATCATGGACGGATTTTGTTGTAGGATCAAAAATTGGCTCCACTAGCTTTGCGGCAAGCCTTGTATCAGTATCATTTGGCAGCTTGACTTCGCCGCTTTTCCATCTGCCTACAAGACTTCCATAAAAGTATCCCCTTACAACACACTCTATTGGAAGCATTTTCATTTTTTTTACAATCATTTCTGTCTTTGACTTGGTTTTGACAAAATGATTTTGGACATTCAATTCGTTAAACCAAAACTCTGCAAACTTGCATAACACCTCACCTTTTTTTGGGATCTCGTCTTTGAACTTTACATCATATGCAGAAACGCGGTCGCTAAACTTGAAAAGTAAGTTGCCGTCCTCAAGATCATAGACATCCTTTACTTTGCCTGAACCGATAAAC
>JACOWO010000011.1 GCA_016176745.1 Nitrosopumilales archaeon | reverse complement strand
CTTTCTAATTGATGTGTCTTTGACGATTTTACATTTCCTTTTTGTTCCTACTACAAACTTTGCCGTTTCTTCAATATTGCCTATTGTTGCAGATAAACCAACTCTTGTAATGTCAGATTTTGAGTTTAGTTGAAGTCGTTCAAGACTAAGTGAAAGTTGGGCTCCTCGCTCATTAGATAATAGTTCATGGATCTCATCAATTATAACCCATTCTATCTCAGATAATGCATCTAGCATTTTTTTCTGTGTTAGTAAGATTACAAGAGTTTCTGGAGTAGTAATTAATACATCAGGTGGGGCATTTGATATTTTTCGTCTAACTGACTGTGTTGTATCACCGTGTCGAATTTCAATGGTCAAGCCATCATTTTGTGCATATCGAGTTATTCTTCTAAATACATCTCTGTTTAGAGCACGTAATGGAGTGATGTATAATGCTTTTATCTTACCAATCTTCTTTGATTCTTTTATTTCAGTAAATATTGGAACTACGGAACACTCGGTCTTTCCAGAACCTGTTGGTGCGATAACTAATGAATCATGTTTTTGAAAAATTATTGGTATGGCTTTTTTCTGAATCTCTGTTAGTTGTTTAAATCCTAATGAATGGAATTTCTCCAATAAATATGGGTCAAGTGGTTGATTCTTCACTTTGTTTTGTTTTTGCTCGCTCATAAACCATAACGCCCACTAATCCAAGGGCAAATAGTATTACTGAAATAATTGGAATGGAATCGAAAATTCCTGCCATAATTAGATTTGTTCTTTTTTGACAGTTAAATAGCTTAAGACGCGTCGATAAGACCTTTGGCTGTTATGAAATATGAAAATTCTTGTTTTTGAATAAATGATGGTATAACTTCTCCTACGTATCGGTTGCCATCTTTTTTAAGCTTAATTTTCATATGTGTAAACATGCTAATGGATTTATCTAGATTTTCTATATCCAAGTCATCTTTTTTTCGTATCATATTTGTTATAACAATTGGAATTTTATAGTTAAAAGCTGTTAAGGATAACTCGTGCATGTAATTCATAAACAAGATATTTTTTTCTAGAAAATTTTTTCCAGAAGAATATTCAAAGGAAAATAAATCAGTTACATTATCTACTACAATCAATGAAAAGCTTTCAAGTTTTTTTATTTTAGAAAGATATTGTATTTGTTCTGATGTATTTGTTATTCTTCCTACCGTGACTTTATCAAGTAAATTAGGATTCATGCCTCGAAATTTCATAATTTCAAGCATTCTTTCAGGTCTAAATTCTCCGGTAGTGTCTTGAAAAAGAATTTTTCTACCCTCTTGTAATGCATTTACACAAATCTGCATAGTAAGCTGTGTTTTTCCAGTTGCACTAGCTCCAAAAATATCTAAGATAGTTCCTTCTTTAATACCTCCATTAAGAAAGTGATCTAATTTTTTGATACTAGTGCAAATCATTGTTTTTATAATAATTCTCAAAAATTAAAAGAGTTGTAATGAAATTATCTTTAGGCAAGGCTTTTATTCTGGATAACAACGATGCATGACAAGTGAATGACATTGTCGCAGATAAGTTCTAAGAGACCATTAACTACACTTCAAAAAAGTACGAAAAAAACAGTAACTGTACGATTGAAAAATGAGGTCGAATATAAAGGAAAAATGGATAACGTTGATTCTTATATGAATTTGATAATGACTGACGCTGAAGAATTGCAACAAGGAAAAGTTCTTGCAAACTATGGAAGAGTCATTGTTAGAGGAAATAATGTATTATTCATAAAATTAGAAAATGAATTGTAACTAATCACACGTGTTTCTGATGACAAGATCGTATATTTTTACTTCAGAATCTGTAACCGAAGGACATCCTGATAAGATATGTGATCAGATTTCTGACGCATTTTTAGATGAATATTTAAGACAAGATCCTGATTCGCGTGTTGCTATTGAAACAATGACTACAACAGATTTCGTAGCTGTTGTGGGAGAAGTAACATCCACTGCAAAATTTGATAAACAAGCACAAGAAGAGATCGTTAGAAAAACAATAAGAGAGATTGGTTACGATAATCCAGAATTATTGTTTGATGCAAATTCTTGTGAGATCATGATAAGATTACATAAACAAAGCCCAAACATCAGTCAAGGAGTTACTTCTGGAGAAGGAAAAGATCAGGGTGCTGGCGACCAAGGCCTTATGTTTGGTTATGCAACAAATGAAACGCAGGAGCTAATGCCAATGCCTATAATTCTAGCTCATAAATTGACAAAAAGACTTGCAGAAGTAAGAAAAACTTTGGAATTACCATGGGTAAGACCTGATGGAAAATCACAGGTTTCCGTAGAATATGTAGATGGCAAACCAAAAAGAATTGAAGCCATAGTAATTTCTACTCAACACGCACCAAATGTATCCAATGATGAAATATCAAATAAGATAATTGATAAAGTTATCAAGCCAGTTTGTGGAAATTTATGGAATGATAAAATAAAAATTCACATTAACCCAACAGGCAAATTTGAAATTGGTGGGCCTCATGGGGATTCTGGTTTAACTGGAAGAAAGATAATTGTCGATACATATGGTGGTCAAGGAAGACATGGAGGAGGAGCATTTTCAGGTAAAGATCCATCAAAGGTTGATAGATCTGCCTGCTACATGTGCAGATACATAGCAAAAAATATAGTTGCTGCAGGTCTTGCTGAAAAATGTGAAGTTCAAGTAGCTTATGCGATAGGTGTATCAGAACTGGAAAAATTCCAGAAGAAGACATTGAAAACCTAGTTAGAAAACACTTTGATTTACGGCCATCTGCCATCATAGCACATTTAAATCTCAAGAGACCGATTTACAAAAAAACTGCAGCGTATGGACATTTTGGTAGAAATGAGCCTGAATTTGAATGGGAAAAAACTAACAAAGCAGAATTATTAAGACAAGCCGCGGGCTTGTAATACTTCTAAATATGTTTGAAATTTCATTTTAGATAGTTTTTTTAATTTTTCATGATTTCCTATAAAATCTCCTACAAGTATATTCAAATCCTCTATTCCAAAAACGCTTTTTAGATTATGTAATGCATCATAGTAAGCATTTTCAAGTTTAATTTTTTTAATTTTTGCTGATTTTTTGTTTTTAAAAATTTTAACATATTTTTCAAAAGTTACTGTTTGAGGACCAACTAAATCAATAACTTTATTTAAAAATTTTTTAGAAATTAAAGCTCTGTAGATTACTTCAGCAACATCATTTACAGATATAGGTTGTAGATGATATGTACCAGAGCCAGGAATTATAATAGTTCCATGTTTAATTTGTCTAGTAAGAGATATTGAAAGTGGATCATTTTTGCCTATTATGTACGACGCTCGAAGTATTGTATAGTTTAGTTTTGAATTAATAATCAATTGTTCAGCTTTATATTTTGAAATAAAATAGGCAGATGTAGTATTTTTTGAAACTCCTAGACCACTGATAAAAATAAATTTTTTAATTTTAGCTTTCTTACAAATAGCTACTGCATTTTTTGTTAAACCAACATTAACATATTCATAATCTGTAGTAGTGTTCTGTTTTCCTGTTCCAATTAGATGAATAAATGCATGACATTTGTTTAGTTTTGAGATAGGGATGTTTTTAGATAAATTAGGAGAAAGTATCTTAGTTTCAAATTTATAATTATGGAGATTCCTTCGTGTAATAGAAACTAGATCTATTCCCTTTTTATGTAGTAGCCTTCTAAGATTTTTTCCTACAAATCCATTAGCACCACTAATGGCTACACATAATTTATTTGGTTTTTCCATAAAAGTCATCTATAACTTTTAATTTTAAAGTTATTATTCTAAAGTTAAATGTCAGATATCGGTTCCTGCTATAAAACACTTGGTTTGCAAGATACTGCTTCACTAAATGAAATTAAACATGCATACAGAACGTTATCACTAAAATATCATCCAGATAAAAATAAGAATGATACTAGCGCTTCACAAAAATTCAAAGAAATAACAGAAGCTTATCAATTCCTTAAATTAACGCAAAAAAAAGAGAATCAAAAATCTAATAAGAATGTGGAATCAGCTCATGCAGAATTTTGGAATTATTATGATAAAAAGATGAATCATGAATTTTATTTTTACCAACAAAATTTTTCAGAATTTATACATAGTTTTAGAAAAAACATGCAAGAATCTGTATCACATAACCAAGAAAAACCAATATCACAACGAGTAACTCACTTTATGCTTTATGGAGGCTTGGTACTAATGGCAATTTGGATCATTTTGTATGAGGTTTTAAAATAACCAAGAAGAGTTAAAACATAAAATTGAAAATTTCCTCTGTGATATCAGAAAAGCCAAAAGGTAAGCTAAGAACTGGTTATACGACAGGAACATGTGCTACTGCATCATCAAAAGCATGTGTATTGGCAATCATTAATCAAGAAAAAATAGAATCTGTCAGTGTTGACCTGCCAAAAGGAAAGACTATTACAATTATAGTTCAAAGTTGTAAATTTAACAAAACTAGCTCAAAATGTTCTGTAATTAAAGATGCTGGAGATGATCCTGATGTTACACATGGTGCGGAAATTTTTGTAGATTTGTCTTTAACAGCTAACGTAAATCAGATTGAAATTAATGGTGGAGAAGGAGTTGGCATAGTTACAAAACCGGGTTTAGGTTTAGAAATTGGAAAAGCTGCGGTAAATCCTACACCTAAAAAAATGATTATTGAGAACATAAGAAATGTGGCAGAAGAATTGCTTCAGAAAAATGGTCTTAGAGTAATTATATCTGTGCCAAAAGGTAAAGAGTTAGCTGCTAAAACCGATAATCCAAGACTTGGTATTGTAGGAGGCATCTCAATTCTTGGCACAAGTGGCATAGTCATACCATATTCAACAGCATCATTTGCTGCATCAATTCGACAAAACTTGGATGTATCTATTGCAATGGGAAATGATATTGTTGTCCTTACAACTGGTGGTAGAAGTGAAGAATTTTCAAGAAATATAATTGATCTTCCAGATCATTGTTTTGTTCAGATGGGGGATTTTGCTGCGTATGCTATTCAACAGTGTGTAAAAAAAGAAATCAAGAAGGCCTATGTTGCAGGTTTTATAGGAAAACTTGCAAAACTAGCAACTGGTGTTAAGCAAACTCATGTTAAAGGTTCCAAGGTTGATACAAATTTTCTAGCAGAGGTAGCAGAAAAGTGTAATGCTAGTAAATCTGTAATTGAGCAAATACAGAAAGCAAATACAGCACGACATGTCCAAGATATAGTAAAAGAAAATCATGTAGAAGGATTCTTTGATAAGATCTGTTTTGAGGTATATAGACAAATGAGAAAGCATTCAGAGAATAAAGTTCCCATTCAAGTCATGTTGTTTGATTTTGATGGTAAAGTCTTGGCAAAATACGCTTAAGAACATTGGAATTTTATTAAACTAATCCGCAGGCTAGTTTATGGAAAAGGTAGCTGTTCTTGCAATTACAAAAAATGGAGTAAAGATTGGTTTAAAATTAAAGGATCTTTTCAAGTCATGGCAAATTTATGCACCAACAAAGTTCTCTAATAATGACAATAATGTAGAATGGTATTCTGATTCAACTACAAGTAAAATTGTTAATCTTTTTAAGACAAATGATGCTATTGTCTGCATATTTTCATTAGGTGCTGTGATAAGGCTTATTTCTCCACATCTTAAGGATAAAAAAACGGATCCTGCGGTAATCGTAATAGACGACAAAACAAAGTTTGTCATAAGTGTTTTATCTGGCCATTTAGGCGGTGCAAATAAACTTACAGAAGAAATAGCAGAGAAGCTTGGAGCTATGCCTGTAGTTACTACAGCAGCTGACGTAAACCAAACCATTGCTGTAGATCTACTTGGTAGAGAATTTGGTTGGAAAATAGAAGATGATTCTACTGTAACAAAAGTTAGTGCATATATGGTAAATGAAGAAAAAATTGGCATCTACCAAGATGCTGGAGAAAAAAATTGGTGGAATAAAGAATTACCACCTAATGTAACAATTTATTCTTCCATAGAAGATCTAAAAAAATCATCATCAAAAGGTTATTTACTAATAACTGATAGAGATATTCAAGAATCAAGAATTCTTAAAGATGTTGTAATGTACAGACCTTTGACTCTAGTGGTTGGTGTCGGTTTACATTGGGATACTTCAAAGGAGATTATCAGGGAGGGTTTAGATTTTTGTTTTAAGAAATACAAACTAAGTGAGAAATCTATAGCTAAATTTGTTACATTAAAGAAAGAACAAAATGTTCAAGGACTGGTTGAGTTAGGAAAAGAAATGAAAGTATCAATTGAATATTTTGAAAAAGAAGAGTTAGCTAAAATAACTATACCAAATCCATCTGAAACCGTATTGTCATTTGAAGGTACTCCAAGTGTTTCTGAAGCTGCTGCAATAAAGGGTTCAGGAGGTAAATTATTAGTTGAAAAACAAAAATTTCCTCCCAATCTTACAATAGCTATTGCGAGGTTCCCACGTTGAAACGTGCACTATTACTAATCGATAGAGGTAGCAGAGAAAAAGAAGTCAAAGATGAGCTTGATTTTATATGTAAAAAAGTAAAAGAAAAAGGAGATTATTTCTATGCAGATTATTGTTTTTTAGAAGTTATTCCACCATACATAAAAGATGGCATAGAAAAAT
This sequence comes from Nitrosopumilales archaeon, assembly GCA_016176745.1. Lineage (GTDB taxonomy): Archaea > Thermoproteota > Nitrososphaeria > Nitrososphaerales > Nitrosopumilaceae > VHBM01. Next base: position 1,807 of record JACOWO010000011.1, on the reverse strand, counting down.
GTCTCACTAGTGAGATTGATGCTCTTACGATCGTTCCATATTTTCTTTATCCAGGCAGGAAAGTCAAAGCTGTTGTAAATGATGCGATGAAACTTCAATCAAAAACCAATGTAAAATTCATTATCACAAAACCTATGAGCATGCATAAAACTATGATAGAATTAGTAGATAATAGAATCTCTACCGTTCTTGAGAAAAATAAAATCAAACTTGCAAAAAAAGAAGTTGATGTTCTAATTATAGGACATGGAAGCAAGGATCCAAATGCACAGTTAGCAATAAGATATGTAGTAAAGGGTTTGGCATCTACATATAGAAATGTTAGTCATTGTTTTTTAGAAATTGAAGAACCTACTATTGAACAAGGAATTGATAAATGTAAAAATAATAATCCAAAAATTGTAGCAATAGTTTTTTATTTTCTTCATGAAGGCGCTCATGTAAAAAGAGACATATATGAAGATCTTAATCCTGCTATCAAAAAATCAAATCTAAAAAATGTGCTTATCACCAAGCATATTGGAACAGATAACAAAATGATTGATTTGATTCTAGAACGAGCTAGGGAAGTTGAAAATGCAAACTGAAAAAGGTCAAGCAATAGAAGACGAGAGTATGAAAATTATAGATAGTGAAATTGGGTCTCATCATTATGATAAACATGAATGGCCTATTGTTAGACGCGTTATACATGCTACAGCAGATTTTGACTTTGCACGAGACAATAAGATAGTTTTTCATAAAAATGCAATTTCAAATGGTATAGAGGCATTAAGAAATGGTTGTAACATAATAGTAGATGTCGATGGAGTATTAGGTGGTTTAAACAAAAAAAATTTAAAAGATTTTACTGGCTAAAAAACAAAACAAAACTAGATCACAAGTTGCAATGCGTATAGCAGCAAAAGAGATGAATGATTCTGTAGTTGTAGTAGGTAATGCGCCTACCGCACTTTTTGAAGTCATATCCATGATTAAGGAAAGCTTAGCAAATCCTGCGCTGGTTATCGGCGTACCAGTTGGCTTTGTTTCATCACCAGAATCAAAAGATATGTTACAAACCATTAATGTGCCTTATATAACAAATAAAGGCCGTAAAGGAGGTAGTCCTTGTGCATCTGCCATAGTTAACGCGCTTTTTAATTTAGTACGAGAAAGATTATCTTCTTGAAAATTTAATACAGTTTTGAACAAAATTCTTTGCATATTTTGAATGATCAAAATATAGATGCATGTATGATGCAAGAGTATTGTATTCCATTAAACCATCTTGCTTGTTTTTAATACCTTCACCTATAGACAAAGTATAAGCGAATTTCGAATCATCAGATAGTGTATCTATTTCAGAATAATGAAATTCGTGTCCTTGAAATGTAGTTGATTTTGGTGAAATCAAACAATTTGATGAAATCTTACCTTTTGTATAATTTAATTTCATTTTTTTATCCATTCTAGTCTCTGCATCAAATAATCCAACCATTTGATGTTTTTTGTTACCATAGCTGATAGATCTTGTAAGATACATTAGTCCACCACATTCTGCATAAATTGGAATGTTGTTTTCGGCAGCGTTTTTTATTGATTTTTTCATTTGTTGCTTTTTTTCTAGTAAATCAGATAAAATTTCAGGAAATCCACCACCTATGTAAAGACCATCGCATGTTGGAAGTTTAGAATCATAAATTGGGCTAAAAAATTTGATTCTTGCACCTTCACGTTTTAACGCATCAAGATTATCATGATAGTAGAAGTTAAATGATTTATCCAATGCAACGCAGATAGTAGTTTTTGGTTTTTTTAATTGAGT
>JACOWO010000010.1 GCA_016176745.1 Nitrosopumilales archaeon | reverse complement strand
GAAGAGATTTGTAGATATATTTGTGAGAAAATTGCGTTGAGTCAAACTGACTTTTTGTCAGATAAAACCAAAGATCAGTTTAGAACATTATATAGGTTAATTGCAGAAAGAATACGACAATACCAGAATCTTGCTGCAAGCTCATCTCAAGATAAACTAAAAGCAAAAATCTGATCTTTTGTTGTTAATGTCTTTGCAAAAACGCAAAATAAAAAAATGAAAAACTTGTTAAGATTTAAGTTGGAGGATCTTTGTTGAAATATATGAAACAGTTTTTGGCAAGAAGAATTTTTCTTGTTATAGCATTCTTGTTTGTTTGCACAATTTTTGCTAATATTGATTCTTTTGCCCAAGAAAACGCGGTAACGTCAAACAGTGTAGCATTTGAAGATACTACAATTATAGAATTTGAGAATAATGATTCTGTTGAATTAGAGACTGTCAGAATGTGGTTAGGTAGCGATTTTACTTTTAAATCATTTAAAACCGAAAAAAATTGGACCGGTCAAAAAACCCCACAGGGAGTTATTATATTTACAACTAACGAGCCAATACAACCTGGTGAGTCAGTGAAATTTGGAATTAAAACTGATAAAGTTGAACCAAAAATCAATTGGAGGGTTTTTGATAAAAATGAAAACGAAGTTGGAACTGGTGTAACACTTGTAACAACTACTATCAATGAAAATACACAGCAAATTGAGACTACCGAGTCTTCACAAAATGATGTTTTTGTGGAAGCCATCTTCAAAATTATTCCTGAAAAACCAAAAGTTGGTAATAGCATCAGAGTTGCTGGAGAAAAATTTGGCGCTAACCAGAAACTTGACTTGTATATAGGTGGTGAAAGAATTGAATCAGTTCAGACTGACAAGGCAGGTAATTTTATGATAACAACAAAAGTTCCTGAAACCATAACTGCAGAGAGAACAGATTTTATTGTAAGAGACTTCGCAGGTAATGAAAAAATTGTTAGCCTTCGACTAGGCGAATCAGATAGTAGATTAGGTTCTTCAGAAGTACGTCTTACCGTAAGTGGCTTACCTGATACAGTGTTTAGAGGGGATAAAGTCATGGTAACAGGAACTGCAAAACCAGATAGCACAGTAACAGCTACTTTTAAGGATAAAAATGGAAATACCATGACTACTTTAACTGCATCTTCAGACTTTCAAGGGAACTGGTTGTATGAACAAACTGTTCCATTAAATTCTGAACTCGGAGAACGCGCAATAGTAATTACTGATGGTACAGATATCATTGAAAGAAAATTTAACGTGGCTGCCTCTGAAAAGATACTCATAACTCCTCTCAGATTAAAGTTTGAACCTGGAGAATTAATTGTATTCAATGGAACTGCAATACCTGATCAAGAGCTAGAAGCTGTCTTAGAAGATCCTAGTGGAGTAGAATTTGCTTCACAAATTATAGATGTTGATTCATCTGGAAATGTATCATTTGAATTTCCTACATTAGAATCATCTCTTAAAGGCACATATGTGCTTGTTGTGTCTCAGGGAGTTGAACGTGAGATATTTACTGTTGGGCTCGGCATATTTCCACAAGAACCAGTAATTATGAAACTTGACAAACTGAACTATAAAGCTGGAGACATTGCAATAATTGATTTGAAAGGACCGTCCTCGGCAACTCTTTCACTATTAGTTCTTGATCCGTCAGATAAGGAAAAATATGACGACTTTATTGTTTTAGGACCAGATGGAAGTGCCAGTTATAATTTGCCACTGAATGGATACGCTTCTGGAGTATACTCTATAGTAGTTAAGAGAGCAACTGATCAGTATGAAGCAGTTTTTACAGTAGGATTACAAACAGGATCAGGACCAATTCAAGTACGTACTACAAAGGATACATACACGCCTGGAGAAGATGTATTAATTCTTGGTAGTTCAGCTAAGAATATCCTGTTAACTATAACACTAACAGATCCCGATGGTAATATCGTAAAACGCAAAGAATCTTTCACAGACAAAAATGGCATATTCACAGAAGGTTCCTTTAGAATTCCTCTAAGTGCTAAGGAAGGAATCTGGATCATTACAACAACAAGTGGTACAAATTCAGCCAAAGTAGATCTCAAGATCCTAAAACAGCTAGTAGAGGGATTAGTTGTAGAACTAGACAAAGAATCTTATCGTGGTGGAGATATACTAACAGTGAATGGTTTTGGTGCTAAAGGAGGCAAGGTATTTTTTGATATTTTGGATTTTACTAATTCCACCTTTACTGAATTTCAAAGCCCTATCACTGACAATGGAAACTTTCAAGGGTTATGGAAGATTCCTGCAGAAATTGAACCTGGCACCTACATATTAAAGGCCAAAGATTCTTTTAAAACTATAGAAATTACAATTAATATTGTCAAATAAAACACTTTAATAATTCTAAACAGTTTTTATTTCTCTCTTTCTTGCCTAATTAACGTGAATCTTAGGGATAAAATTGACGAGTATCCAGATTTTCCAAAAAAAGGAATACTTTTTAGAGATATAAGCCCGATCTTAAAGGATCCTTCATCACTGTCCTATGTAATTGATGAATTCTCAAGATGTTTTCATCCAAATGATGTTGATGTTTTAGCAGGTATAGAATCACGTGGTTTTCCACTAGCATGCGCCTTGGCAATGAAATACAACAAAGGAATGATTATGATTCGTAAGCAAGGAAAATTACCAGGTCAGACAAAAAAACTTTCTTACAGTATAGAATATGGAAAAGCAATAATGGAAATCCAAAAACGCGCAATAAAAAAGGGACAACGTGTTCTGATTTGCGATGATCTATTAGCAACGGGAGGAACTGCAAAGACTGCTGCGAATTTAATAGAAAAAATAGGAGGCAAAGTAGCTGGATTTGCGTTCTTAATTGAATTAACTAATTTGGATGGGATAAAGAAAATTAGTAATTACAAGTGTGAATCCTTGGTGAAATACTAGTGGAAAAGGATGTTGAAATTGGAATTTTTGGTGGAACTGGAATTTATGATTCAGGTCTTCTAAATGAAAGTGATGAAATCACAATAGAAACTCCATACGGAAAACCATCTGATGTAATTACTGTAGGGGTTTTCAAGGAAAAAAAGATCGCATTTATGCCAAGACATGGAAGAAAGCATACCATTCCTCCTCATATGATAAATTACAGAGCAAACATTTGGGCATTCAAAGAGCTTGGAGTAAAACGAATTATTGCGCCCTCTGCTGTTGGTAGTTTAAAAGAAAAACTCAAACCTGGACATTTTGTATTACCAACACAGTTTTTGGATTTTACAAAATCTCGTGAAGGCTCATTTTCAAAGGAAGGAAGAGTAATTCATATTTCTGTAGCAGATCCTTTTTGTCCTGAGCTACAGCATACAATCCTAAAAGCCGCAAAAAACCAAGATGTAACAATCCATAAAGATTGCACTTATGTTTGCATACAAGGACCAAGATTTTCAACTAAAGCCGAATCAAAATTTTTCAGATCAACAGGTGCGGATATTATTGGAATGACGCTTGTACCAGAGTGTCAACTAGCAAGAGAAGCCCAAATGTGCTATGCGTCAATCTCGACTGTTACAGATTATGATGTATGGACAGAAAAACCAGTAACTGCAAAGGAAGTAATTGAAACATTATCAAAAAATTCCAATGCAACAAAAAAGCTGTTAACCATTTTAATCAATGATGTTCCAAAAACACGAAGATGTAATTGTGAAAAAGCCCTACTGGATGCTGAATTCTAGTCATCAACAAAAGTTTCTCGTTTTAATCCCTCTGGTAGAATAATGTCACCTTGTAAAAGGCATTTTTGAAGCTCTGAAATAACTTCGTCAACGTCATATCCTAATTCTTTCAATGACTTTTCTGTGGATTTTGAGATTTTAGCACCCACATTATGACCACCAATCCTTCCAAAGGCAATGGCATTAAATCTAAAAGAGTTGCCGTCTATTGTAAATTTTCCAGTTATTTTGGCTGCCATCTGGCTTCCATGCACATTATTGATATGCACTTTGATGTTCAATTTTTTAATTTAGATTTCAACTGCTCTATTAAGATGATCTTCAACAAGAAAACTCCAATGATTGTTATCTTCGATTTTAAAGTCCTTGATCTTTAAGGCAACGACTTTTTCTTCTAAACATTCATGTTTAATTTCAGAATTTTCTTTTAGTTTAACAAGACGCCATTTGTCTTTTCCTTTTTGTAATTTACATATAGATACTGCCCATTTTTCATCAGGCTCAATCTTTGGCATTCCTACTATTTCTGTAAGTGTTTCAATGCCTAATTGTTTTTCTTCACAAAATTTTTTCTTACAAACACCACATCTCCAAACATCAACAGAACCAATAGTTCGCTCGTTTATGTTGATGTTTACTGCAGCAAAATATACCGGTTGATGATTACAAGTTTCCATTTCTACACTCATTAAACTTCACGTAATAATTGTTCTATTTAGTCCTTGCAGCATCATAAAAATTCTCTAATGCAACTCCGATATTATCTACTGTTACATTTCTTTGAAATTTTATATTTTCTCTTTCACACATTCTTCTATACATATTAACTGAAGTAAATCTAGGATGCATCGCCTCATATTCTGTTTCTGACATATCAATAAAACCGCCAACCTCAACAAGGCTTTTTGTAGTATTGGATGCCTCTGTTATAGAAATTCCTAGTTTTTTTGCAATTGTATCAGCAGTCATTTTTCCTTCTGTTGTAACTAAAAGAAATACCTGTGCCTGGATTTTTGTAAGTTTAATTTCTGAAATAAGATCCTGTTCTATTTTACTTAGATCCACAATTGATAGAAGTTATATCATTATAATTAAATATCATTTTTCAAATTTTTGTTAGCAAATATTCTTTTTGATGTTTTAAAGGAAAAACCCATAGATATGAAATGTATTACTGCAGTGATTGTTCCTTT
>JACOWO010000222.1 GCA_016176745.1 Nitrosopumilales archaeon | reverse complement strand
AGTCCTGAGGCCTCATGAAGATGAACCGATTCAATTGTTGTTCCATGAACCTTCGTTTCTGCAGTTAAAAGCGTGTCAATGGCACTGGTTGCAAACGATTTTGCCTTTTCTGCAAGCCCTATCTTATCTGATGCCAAGCTGATACAGTTTCTAATGTCTGTTCCTTTTCGTTCATCTACTTTTTCATCAATATCAAGAACTATTTTGGTAGCTTGTATTCCATGTTTTTGTACTTTGGTAAAATCAATATTTTTGATTTTAGAGTTTTTTAGATAATCTTGTGCAAGATAAACGCCGTCTATTATTTTTGATTTGTTTGCGCCAATATTTACAAGTGCACAAAGTAGCATGTCTCCTGAAATTCCAGCTATTTGTGGATCAATTACTGTTACCATAAATTGCAAAATGATAAAAATGCATATAAATTCTGTTAGAAGCTTCAAACTCTACATTAGATTTAATTATTGAGCAAATAGACGGCAAAATATGATTACAATAATTGGTTCAGGCAAAGTTGGTGGCGCAGCTGCACTTTTTACTGCACTAAAAAGACTAGATAATGAAATTCTATTGCTTGATGTAGTCAAAGGCTTGCCACAAGGCGAGGCAATGGATCTAAATCACACGCTTTCCGAACAGGGAATTGATGTCAACATACGTGGATCAAATGACTATTCGGATATGAAAGGCTCAGATGTAGTTGTTATAGTTGCAGGATCTGGTAGAAAGCCAGGCATGACTCGCATGGATCTTTTAAAAATTAATGCTGGAATTGTAAAAGACGTAGTTGAAAATATAAAAAAATTTGCAAAAGACTCGATAATCGTTCCAGTCACAAATCCTTTGGATCCAATGACTCACGTAGTCTACAAAGTCTCAGGGTTTAAGCGAAATCGAATTTGTGGAATGGGTAACATGCTTGACCTTTCAAGATTCAAGCAGTTCATACATGAAGCAACGGGTCATTCTCGCGACTCAATTCAGGCGCTAGTAATAGGTGAACATGGCGAAAACATGTTACCCCTAGCTAGATTTACTTCAGTTTCTGGAATTCCGCTTTCTTCGATTTTACCACAATCAAAGTTAGAAGAAATTGTCAAATCAACAAGAGAAGTTGCTGCAAAGGTAATTGAGTTAAAGGGTGCAACCGTTCATGCACCAGGCAATGCAATCTCTGCTATAGTTGGAGCCATTTTAAGAGATGAAAAGTTGGTTATTCCTGTAGCAAC
>JACOWO010000145.1 GCA_016176745.1 Nitrosopumilales archaeon | reverse complement strand
CTTACTCACAAGCTTACAAGCTTTAACAATGATTTGCTAATGATGCTTCTTGTTGTAATATCAAGAATAGCGAGGATGCCAATTGATGATGTTGCAAGAATGGGAGTATCGCAATGGATTCGTAGTTTGTTATATTATGAACATAGACAACGTAACGCTTTGATTCCGCGAAGAGCAGAACTTGAAACAAAATCTGCAGGAGTATCAACTGATGCGATAATCAAAGACAAGAAAAATGGACTTTGCAAGTCTGTATCCAAGTATTATCAAGGTTAGGAATCTATCATATGAAACCGTTCGATGTCCACATGATGAATGTAAAAATAACAAAATTCCGGAAACCACCCACTGGGTATGCACCAAACGAAATGGTATAACTGCAATGTTAATTGGTTCTTTAAGAGATCTGAGAGTGAATTATTACAAAAGTTTATCAAAAAATCCATCATTTTCTGAAGAGCAAAGACAGCAATATACGGTAGTAAGTCAAGCACTCAAAGTTATTCTTAATGCAAGCTATGGGGTTATGGGTGCAGATATTTTCCCACTTTATTATCTTCCTGCAGCAGAGGCAACTACAGCAACTGGCAGATACATAATTTTAGAAACTATCAAAAAATGTGAAGAAGTTGGGATCAAGGTCCTATATGGAGACACAGACTCGTTGTTTTTAAAAAATCCAATGGAAGAACAAGTTCAGAAAGTTATTGAAAATGCTAAAAAAGAACACGGTGTAGACTTGGAAGTTGATAAGGAATATCGATACGTAGTACTTAGTAAAAGAAAGAAAAACTATCTTGGAGTAACAAAAGGTGGAAATGTTGATGTTAAGGGTTTAACGGGAAAAAAATCACATACACCACCTTTTATCAGAACTTTGTTTTATGAAGTATTAGACATTTTATCAAAAGTTGAGACAGTGGAGGGTTTTGAAAATGCTAAAAAACAAATTAGTAATAAAATTGCAGAATATGCAAAAAAGGTGCAAGCAAAGGAAATTCCTCTATCAGAACTTGCCTTTAATGTGATGATAAGTAAAGCACCAGCAGAATATGTAAAAACTGTTCCACAGCACATTCGTGCAGCAAAACTTCTTGAATCGATGAGGGAGATAAAAAAAGGGGACATTATATCATATGTAAAAATAATTAACAAGCCAGGTGTCAAACCAGTAGAAATGGCAAGACCAGATGAAATTGATTCATCAAAATATATGGAATTTATGGAAAGCACATTGGATCAAATTACTTCTTCTATGGATCTTGACTTTGATTCCATAGTTGGAAAACCAAAACAGATGGGCCTAGACCAATTTTTTTGGAATTAGTACAGATGATATTGTTATGCTAAAATAGGGTTACACTACGGATTATTGAATGTTGTTTGATGAATTTTCTCTAGGAATTCTAGCCATAATCGCGAGCATTATAGTTTTAGCCGCTTGGTTGCCTCAAATTGTTAAAGGCTACAAAACAAAAAAACTAGATGATGTTTCTGCGTATTTGATGATATTGATTGCGACTGGGGGAATGTTGTGGCTTGTGTATGGATTTGAGATAAATGATCTTTATATTATTGGAGTAAATGTGGGCATAATTATACTTACAATGATAACACTCGGTCTAAAAATAAAATATAAGAAAAATATTTCTAAACCAATTTAATTCTAATTTTTTATATAATAAACTAAGTGAGGGCACAAAAATATGCCCTCACACTTTGGCATGGCAGACGCATTCAATGAATGCTAATAACCACTACACACATAATAAAAAAAGCCTTACGTAGGATTCGTACATAATCATAATGTCTGAACAACAAATATTACCATAATTTCTATTATATGATGCATTGTTTATCATTAATTGTAAAAACTATGAAGAGATATCAGGAGACAAAGTAGTAAAATTAGCTAAAATAATTGAAAGAATTTCCAAAAAATACAAAATAAAGATCGCTTTAGCACCGCCACATCATCTTTTAACAAAAATAACTGATCTTTCAATCCCAGTCTTGGCTCAACATGTAGATAATGTATCTGTAGGAAGTACCACAGGTTTTATAATTCCAGAATTACTAAAAATGTCAAAAGTTGCAGGTTCATTGATCAACCATAGTGAACATAGAATTCCAAGCAACGACATTAAACAACTAGTTTCAAGGCTACAAAAACTGAAAATGATGTCAGTTGTTTGTGTGAAAAATATAGCTGAAGCACAAAAATATGCGAAACTAAATCCAAACTACATTGCAATTGAACCACCGGAGCTGATTGGTTCTGGAAAAGCCGTGTCAAAAGAAAAACCTGAACTTATCACAAAAGCTGTTGCCGTAGTCAAAAATGCAAATAATTCAACAAGGTTGTTATGTGGTGCAGGAATTGTTTCAGGAGAGGATGTAGAAAAAGCTATTCAGCTTGGTGCAAAAGGCATACTTGTTGCAAGCGGGATCATCAAATCAAAAAATTGGGAAAAAATAATTGTAGAGTTTTCCAAGGCAATGATATAAAACACCCTGAATTTGATAATCAAAGGATAAATCATGAAGCAAGTGTATTTTTTTAACGAAGGCGACGGTAAAAACAAAAAACTCCTAGGTGGCAAAGGTGCTGGCTTGTGCGAAATGACGAGATTAAAGTTGCCAGTACCTCCAGGATTTGTTATTACAACCGAGGTTTGTAAAAACTATTACAAACATAACAAAAAATTACCACATCATCTTCTTTCTGAAGTTAAGAAAAACATTGTAAAAATAGAAAAACGCACTGGGAAAAAATGGAGTTCTAAGGAAAATCCGTTGCTTGTTTCGGTACGATCTGGCGCAGCTATATCGATGCCAGGCATGATGGACACTATTTTGAATTTAGGTCTAAATGATGATACTGTACAAGGTCTTGCAAAAAAAAGCAACAACCCAAGGTTTGCGTGGGATTCGTATCGAAGATTTGTTCAATTATTTGGTAAAGTGGTATTTGGAGTTGATGATAAAAGATTTGATGGAGTTTTAGAAAATGCCAAAAAAAATCAAGGCGTTGAATTAGATAGCGAACTAAATGAGATGTCGTTAAGAAACATAGTTTCACAATATATGAAGATCTGCGAAGAGCATACAGGAATGCCTTTTCCTTCAAATCCCGATGAACAACTTGAGCTAGCAATAAAGGCGGTTTTTAACAGTTGGATGGGCGAGAGAGCCTTAGTATATCGCGAAAAAAACAACATTACAAAAGACATTGCTGACGGAACAGCAGTAAATGTTGTTGCAATGGCATTTGGAAATATGGGAAATGATAGCTCTACAGGAGTCATATTTACACGAAATCCTGGGGATGGTACAAACAAGATTTTTGGCGAATATCTCATAAATGCTCAAGGAGAAGATGTTGTAGCTGGAATTAGAACGCCGAAACAAGTAGATGAGATGAAAAAAGAGATTCCTGAAACGTATAATCAGTTACTGAAAACATGTAGTAAACTTGAGAAGTATTACAAAGAACCACAAGACATCGAATTTACTGTAGAGCAAGGAAGATTCTATCTTTTACAAACACGTTCCGCAAAAATGAATGCAGTTAGCATGGTAAAAACATCAGTAGATATGGTCAAAGAAAAACTAATCACAAAAGATAGAGCGTTGCTCAGATTACATGCAGAGCAGCTTGAGCAGCTATTGCATAAAACAATTGATCAAAATAGTTCAAAAAATCATGATAAAGTTGCAAAAGGTATAGCTGCATCCCCCGGTGCTGCAAGTGGGGTTGTAGTATTTGATGTAAAGAGGGCTTCCTGCTTTTTTTGCATCTGTTGGGATCCTTACAAGCCGAGGAGGGAAAACATCTCATGCAGCAGTTGTAGCAAGAGGAATGGGAAAACCATGCATTGTTGGATGTGCCGACTTGAAGATTGATTATGAAAATAAAAAATGTATTGCAAATAGCAAGACAATTTTTGAGGGAGATGCAATTACAATTGATGGTAGTAGTGGTGAAATTTTTGTAGGAGAAATACCTACAGTAGAGCCTAAAATTACTGAAGATTTTAAGACTATACTTTCATGGTCAGAGAAAATAAAAAAGATTGGAGTTAGAGCTAATGCAGACACGCCAGATGCTGCATCTTTAGCAAGAGAATATGGTGCAAAAGGAATTGGTCTTTGTAGAACCGAAAGAATGTTCAATGCACGAGACAGGATTGGATTATTTGTTGATATGATTATGGCAAAAACTCTAGAAGAACGTAAATTAATACTAGAAAAATTAGGTGAATTACAAAAAAGTGATTTTATTAAAATTTTAAAAAAGATGGAAGGATATCCTGTTACTATTCGATTACTGGACCCACCGCTACATGAGTTTCTTCCAAATCCAGAAGAGCTAATGAACAAAATCCATAGATTAGAAAAAACAAATTCTACGCAAGAGATTGAAGATACTAAACAATTATTGGAACGTGCAAGGGAGCTTTCAGAAATCAATCCAATGATGGGACATCGGGGCGTAAGAGTCGGGATAACATATCCTGAAATTTATGAAATGCAAATAAATGCGGTATTTGAGGCAGCAGCAGAGCTTGTCAGACAAAAAGTTAATGCACATCCACAAATTATGGTGCCACAAGTAGGAAGTCTGTCTGAGCTTAATCACATCAAGCAAATTCATAATCGTATAAAATCTGAAATAGAAAAAAAGTATAAAATGAAACTAAAAGTAAATTTTGGAACAATGCTTGAAGTGGTAAGAGCATGTCTTACTGCAGATGAGCTTGCAAAAACGGCAGAATTTTTTAGTTTTGGAACAAATGATCTCACTCAAGCAGTGTTTAGTTTTAGTAGGGAAGACGCTGAAGCAAAATTCCTCCCTGAATATCTTGAAAAAGAGATGCTTGACCTGAGTCCATTCCAATCAATTGATGTGAATGGGGTTGGAAGTTTAATGAAAAGTGGTATTGAGAAAGGTAGAAAAGTAAAAGCAGGACTTGAAATCGGCGTATGCGGAGAACATGGAGGAGACCCAAAATCAATAGTATTTTGTCATAACTCTAAGCTCAGCTATGTTAGCGCCTCACCTCATAGAATTCCAATTGCCATAGTATCTGCAGCTCAAGCTGTATTATTAGAAAAAAAGTCCAAAAAACGATAACCAGATATCTGAATTAAGATTTTAATTAGATAAAGATGCTTCCAAGGTTAGATTCTATAAGACCAGCAAGAATAAAGCTAGGCTTAACACAAAAACAATTAGCAAACATGGTTGATGTCAGTACATCAATGATTAATCAAATTGAATCTGGGCGTACACATCCAAGTTATGATACAGCTAGAAAAATATTTGACAGTCTTGCAACATTGGAGGGAACACTTTCACCAAATAAAGCAGGGGATATTTGTAGTAAAGAAGTTATAAAATTAAAACCAACCAACTCTTTACATGACGCAATAAAACTGATGCGAAGACGTTCTATAAGTCAAATTCCAATATTTAATGATAAAGAACCAATAGGAGTCGTAACAGAAGATGGCATAGTAAAACATCTAGAAGAAAACGAAGAACATTGGAAAAAAATAAAACTATCAGAAGTTATGGAGGTGTCTCCTCCAATAGTAGATTACAAAACACCAGCTAATGCACTTGTTCCTTTGATTAGATTTTCAAAATGCATACTTGTCTCTAAAAATTCAAAAATTTGTGGCATTATAACTGCATCAGATACTTTGAAAATGATGGAGTAAATTTTAATTTATTTTGGATGTGAACAGAGTTCTGCTAAAACACCACATAATGATTTTGGGTGGATAAAAGTAACTTTTGTCCCAGCAGAGCCAGATCTTATTTTCCCAAGAAATTGAATTCCACAACCTTGCATTCGTTTAACTTCGCCTTCAATGTTATCTGTTTCAAGTGCCATATGGTGTAATCCCTCGCCTCTTTTTTCAAGAAATTTTTTAATTGGGCTTGAGTCATTTGTTGGCTCCATTAGCTCAATTCGTCCATTATCAAGAGGGATTATTGCAATTTTTACTCCCTCAGACTCTATTGTTTCAAATTCTACATTATCAATACCTAATGCTTGCTGATACTCTTTTGCTGCAGATTCTACGTTATTTACTGCAATTGCAATATGATCAATTTTCATCTTAAAAAACCTCTTTTGGTCTGTATTCACCAAAAACTTCTCTGAAAGTGTTACTAATTTCACCAGTTGTTGCAAAAGCCTTCACAGATGCTAGTATGTAAGGCATGAGATTTTCTTCTTTTTCTGCTGCCTTTTTCATCTTTGACAGACAGCCTTCAACTTTCTTGTTGTCACGTGTACTACGAATCTTTTTGATTTCTTTTGCTTGTTTTATACCAATTGAATCATCAATCTTTAGTAGGTTTTGTGATTGTGTTGAGTCATCTACAAACTTGTTTACTCCTACTATAATTCTCTGATTAGAATCAATTTCTTTTTTTAGTCGATATGCGTTTTGCCGTATTTCTGATTGGAAAAAGCCTTTTTCAATTGCTTTTAGTGATCCTCCAATTTTTTCAATTTTTTTTAGATATTGCCAAGTTCTATCTTCAATTTCATCACAAAGATAATCTAAATAATGCGAGCCTGCCATTGGATCAACAGTTTTTGTCATCCCACTTTCATGTGCAACAATTTGTTGCGTTCTCAAGGCTATTTTGGCAGATTCTTCTGTAGGTAATGCAAGTGCTTCATCACGTGAATTTGTATGAAGGGACTGTGCACCACCAAGAACTGCAGCCATTGATTGTATTGCAACTCGTACAATATTATTATCTGGTTGTTGGGCAGTTAATGACTCACCGCTTGTTTGTACATGAAATTTAAGCTGCATTGATTTTGGATCTTTTGCATGAAACTTTTCTTTGAGTATTTTTGCATATATTTTTCTGGCTACCCTAAACTTGGCAACTTCTTCAAAAAATTCAATTGTACAGCAAAAGAAAAATGAAAGTCTTGGAGCAAAATCATCAATCTTAAGGCCACGATCAAGACATGTTTGTATGTATTCAATTGCATTTGCAAGTGTAAAGGCAATTTCTTGAACAGCTGTTGCACCTGCTTCTCTCATATGATAGCCTGAAATTGATATTGGGTACCATTGCGGCACTTTTTGCGCACAATATTGAATCATGTCTCCAATTAGACGCATTGAGGGTTTCGGTGGATAAATGTAGGTGTTACGTGCAATGTATTCTTTTAAAATGTCATTTTGTGTTGTGCCTCTTAGTTGTTCACTTGTAAATCCTTGTGATTCACCTACAGCAATATAATATGAAAGTAATGTGGAAGCAGTTGAATTTATTGTCATTGAGGTACTGATCTTTCCAAGCGGTATTCCATCGAATGCAGTCATCATATCCTTTAATGATGCAATTGATACTCCAACTTTTCCAACTTCGCCTTCAGCTGCTGAGGTGTCTGGATCATATCCTATTTGTGTTGGAAGATCAAAAGCCATGCTAAGACCGGTTTGCCCATTTTCTAGCATAAACTTGAATCGTTTGTTTGTATGAACTGCATCACCAAAGCCAGAATACTGTCGCATTGTCCAAAACCTTTCACGATACATATTTTCGTGAATTCCTCTAGTAAATGGATATTTGCCGGGTTCTTCACTTTTTGGTGTTGAATTATAATATGTTCGTTTTACTGGAATGTTAGAGTCTGTGAAAAATTCTTTCTCTCTTTCAGGTTTTTTTCCCTTCATTTTTATCACTTTATGATTAATTTTGAAATTTTGTCAGCGGCATCAATTGGATTCATTTTCTTTGTCTGTACAAGTTTTAGATATTTATCATAGATTTTGTTATCTGACATGAAGTCAATTTTTTCTTTTATGTTATTTAAAATAATGTCTCTTAACTCAAATTCTAGACATTGTTTTTCTTTTTCTTTTTTTGTCTTTCGTTTTTCTTTCATTAGATCTTTAAGTTTTTTGGCAAATTTTGAAATCCCTTCGTTTGTTTTTGTCGATGTTTTTAACACTGTGATTTTATCAGATGATACACTACCAATGTAATCCTGTACTGCATCATATAGTTGTGATGCGCCATCCAAATCACTCTTATTTACTATGTAAATGTCGCCAATTTCTGTAAGCCCTGCCTTTATAGTTTGGATACTGTCACCCGTATGAGGATTGAAAACAACAACGGTAATATCTGCAATGTTTGATATTTCGATTTCAGTTTGACCGGCACCAATACTTTCAATAATTATTGGATCAAAATTGGCATATTCCAAAACACGAATACTGTTTCTTATTGAACGTGAAATAGCTCCACTTGCCCCCCTTGAGGCAATACTCCGAATGTATGTGCCAGAATCTGTGGATTCGATCATTCTTACTCTATCACCTAAAATTGCACCACCTGACACATGACTTGTTGGGTCTATTGCCAAAACAGCTGGAGTAATTCCTAGTTTCTTTAGTTCAAGAACAGTTTTGTTTATCAGTGAACTTTTCCCCGCACCAGCAGGACCTGTTATACCAATGATTATTGAATTTCCAGATTCTTTGAATATTTTTTTGATTAATTTTTTTGATTCACTTTTATTATTTTCAATAATTGAGATAGCTTTTGCAATAGCTTGTCGTTTCCCTTTTTTTAAATCAGATATTAATTCCAAATATAGTTATCACCTTTAACCACAATAAAATCTTACCAACTAACACTATCTAAGTTACTCATTTTCAGAATAATGAAGAATTTGATTATGAGTAGATATTTGTTTTTTCTAGTCTTAGCTTACGTTAATTGATGTAGTTACGGTTGGTGATAGTGCAGTTGGGTTATCTACTGACTCCCAGACAAACACAGTTGCTGTGTA
>JACOWO010000225.1 GCA_016176745.1 Nitrosopumilales archaeon | reverse complement strand
TAATTGACGCAAGCGATCCTGATTTTGATTTAAAAAAGAAATTTCATAGCTGTATTTCTACCTTAAATGGTTTAGGTGTTGAACGTGACCGCATAATTTTTGCATTAAACAAGTCTGATCTAATAGCACCAGATAAGATTGAACAAAAAGCAAAGCAGCTAAAACTTGAGGATACTAAAAAATGGATTCCAATATCGTCAATTACAGGCCAAAACATATTGAAATTAAAAGATCTGATTGAAAAGATTTTAGAAACACCAAAACCAGTAGCTGAAAAAAAGCCAGTAGAATTTGGTGCAATTTATGAAAATTGAGGTATTAAGAATAGGTCAGCGTTTAGTACGTGATGATAGAGTCACTACTCATGTTGCGCTTGTAGCAAGAGCCTTTGGTGCCTCAAAAATCTATATGAATGAAGTAAATCCGGAAATCAAAGAGACTCTAGACAAAATAAGCAAGACTTGGGGAGGAGCATTTGAGGTTGAGTTTATCACAAACTGGAAAAAAATAGTTCAAGAAAAGAAACGAGAAAAAATCAAAATTGTTCATTTGACTATGTATGGACAAAATATCAACGAAGTTGATTATACGATAGAAAAAGAAAATCATATTTTGGTGGTAGTAGGAGCTGAAAAAGTACCACGGGAAATATACGATCTTGCTGACTATAATGTAGCTGTTGGAAACCAACCTCATTCAGAAATAAGTGCACTAGCAGTTTTGTTGGACAGAGTCCAGAAAGGAAGTCAGTTTTTTACAAAATATCAAAATGCACAAAGAGAGATTGTTCCTACTAAACAAGGTAAAAATGTCATTGTAAAGAAGACAAGGGATTAATATCAGTATAAATGGAAGTGGGATGTTGGTTGACCAATACGAAGATCCTTTTGTAAGAATTGCTTCAATGATAGGTGGAGACGAATATCTCAAGGTTGCAAGATCTCTCTTAAAATCGGAAGATGCAACAGATGAGGAAATTGCAAGCTCTACTGGCTTGAGAATAAATATGGTAAGAAAAGTTCTCTACGATCTTTTTGGCAAATCACTCATTACTGGAATAAGAGTAAAAGATGAAAGAAAAGGATGGTTTGTTTACAGATGGCGTTCAAGGAGAGACGAAGTGGAAAATTTCATTGAGGGTCAGAAAAAGAAAATTTCTGAAAGATTACAGCAAAGATTGGACTATGAGAACGCATCAGACTTTTATCATTGCGGTAACGAGGATTGCCCAAGAGTAACATTTGAAGATGC
>JACOWO010000223.1 GCA_016176745.1 Nitrosopumilales archaeon | reverse complement strand
GACTCATTTGGCCAAACAGAAAAAGAGGCAGGTGACTATGCAGAAGACATTGCAGCACAAATGCTTGCCTCCTCTTTAGGCATAAAATTTGATCTTGACAAGAGCTGGGATGAGAAAAGACAACAATGGAACATATCAGGCCAAATTTACAAAACAAGAAATATTACCCAGACTGCAATTGGCGACAAACAAGGAAGGTGGACTACAGTGTTTGCAGCAGCAGTCTTGCTTCTCTAGTGTTTTGCTCTAAATCCTTTTAGATAAAATGCGATAGCAACAGCTGCAGCTGCTACTATTCCAACAATAATATAGACTTGAGATAGATCCATTTCTTGTGAGCTAGATTTTGCAATGTTTTCTTTGATTGGCTCTGTACTGTCAGCAGACGTTAGTGTCAAAACAAGCTCGTCTTTTGTTGCAGTAAAATCTTTTCCAAATAGGTACATTGCTTCTATTTTGTCTCCTGACTCTGAGATAAAACTCCACCCCTTTTCAGTAATATCTTTTGGAAATTTCTCGCCATTATTTAGTATAGTTGGTATTATCTTGCTGTTTACTTCCTTAACCTTAAGTGGTTCCTGTGTTAAGACTATCAACTGAAACAGTGAATTTAGTGGATAGAATCCTTGTGAAAAATAATTTGATCTTTCAAGTTTTTCTGTCTTTAAAAATTTTAAAGGATCTACTTTTTTAATATCATCTGCACTATTTGGATAATCAACTGTTAATTTTATCTGATAAAGCGCAATTTGGTTTTGCGGCAGAATAGAAAATGTCATCTTGGCATTTGGCTGGGATGCAAGATTCTTTGCTGTATTATAAAAACCGCCTGAATCTCTGATAACTTGAGGAAGAAGAATAGATGTAATCTTTTCATACATTGATGCAGTGTCCTCTTTTGGCATAGTATATACTGCAGATACTGTACCTCTGCCAGATACTACGCCTGATGTGTCAAGTGCTACATTTGCATTGTCTTCAAAATGAACAAAGACTGAATGAAACTGTGCATCTGTATCAAGCGCAGTGTTTAGCTCATCAATAATCGAGTCTCCAACCTCTTTTGCCCTATCTTGAATGGCAACAATACCGCCTTTGATTCCTTCCCTTGAGATATTTATCAAAATACATGAATCAAACTCTACACCAAGCACACAACGCTCCTCACTTGTCACTACAACTGCAATCAGCCCTTGAGTATCAAGAATTTTTCTTTCAAGCTCAGATGGAATTCTTATCTCTTGGTTGCTTGTGGT
>JACOWO010000144.1 GCA_016176745.1 Nitrosopumilales archaeon | reverse complement strand
TCAATATTACTTCAGGATCAGGAATCTCAACTAACATCACAAACATTTGTTGTTGTTTGTGATTTATCATAATAGAACAACATAATTTTACACTTTACATGAAAGAAAACATCATTAAATAATCACAGTAAACTTCATCTTACCCTATACATTGGAACAAAAATCACATCTTACTTAACTGTTTGATCATCTTATCTATCACATCAATGATTTCTAACTCTCGTTCGGGAAAAACATCACCATCTTTTATCACAGAAACCTGCTCAGAAAGCTGAGACATCATATCAATATCATCAGGCAATACTATGCCTAAACCACGAAGGAGGATGATTGAATAATAAAACCTTAACAATTTTTCTCTAGACTGACTTACCTGTCTGTAATATGCGCCTTTTGAGATGCTAAGTTTAGTTTCTATCAAATTTTTATGTTTTAAAATTATTTCAATTTGTCGTTCTGTAAATAATGATTTTTTAATAATCTCTCTAATAATATTGTTAAATCTATAAAATTCAGATTCTTCCATAGCTATACAATTCTGTATACCTTATTCCAATTAAACTTTAAAGCGTCACGAGAAAACCTCAGTTATGGCAGGCCGTGTTGAAACAAACCTAAAATCACAACTAGTAAAGAAGTCAGCATTACTCTTTGTTTTAATCGATTCTGAGATCTCTAATGTAACTTCAGCAGTAAAGCTTGCAAAGGAGGTAGAAAAACTAGGTGCGTCAGCCATACTGGTAGGGGGCTCTTCTGCAACAGATCAGATTGAGATGGCAGAACTTGTAAAAAATCTAAAAAAAACAATTAAAATCCCAATAATTCTATTCCCTGGAAATATTACAGGTGTTGTTCCACACGCTGATGCAATTTTATTTAGTTCATTAATGAATTCTGAAAATCCATATTTTATTTCTCAAGCACAGGCACTTGGCGCACCAAGTGTTAAAAAATTTGGTTTAGAGCCACTTCCAACAGCATATTTGGTGATTGGAGAAGGAACCTCTGCATGGTTTGTAGGTGCTGCTAGGGGAATTCCTTTTGATAAACCAAAAATTGCTGCAGCCTACTCTCTGGCAGCCCAGTTTTTTGGGATGAGGTTTGTATATCTTGAAGCTGGCTCAGGCGCGACTTCAAACGTAAAACCAGAAATGGTAAAGGAAGTTCGTAAGGTTTTTGATGGTATTCTTATTGTTGGAGGCGGCATCAAAGATTCAAAAACTGCTAAAACACTTGTAAACGCAGGAGCAGATGTTTTGGTAATT
Source organism: Nitrosopumilales archaeon (assembly GCA_016176745.1). Taxonomy (GTDB): domain Archaea; phylum Thermoproteota; class Nitrososphaeria; order Nitrososphaerales; family Nitrosopumilaceae; genus VHBM01. Next base: position 5,938 of record JACOWO010000144.1, on the reverse strand, counting down.
GGTACTCTACTTGAGAAAAAAGGCAGCCTACAAAAACTAGCAGAAATCTCAAAATCCATTCAAAACATAAAGAAATAACAAATGTCTGAAAACCATGCAATATCTCGCATAAAAGAAATTTTAATGCCAGATTACTATTTTGATTATTATACCAACATCTCAAAAGAAGCCTATACTATTTTTGAAAAAGCCGCAAGCGCCAAATCAACATTAGTGGATTCATCAGGAATAGTAGAGCCAAAAATTGCATTTGATCTGGCTGATCGTGTAGCAAAAATGCATGACATAGATATATCTGACAACTTAAGGCAACTCCTAAAAACAAACGGTAAGGAGTTATCCGCTCTAATTATATCAAAAGACATTGCATTGGGGAAGCATTTACCTCCTAATACCTCGCTTGAAGAAAGACTTGATCTTGCAGTTAGAGTGGGTCTTGCAGTAGTAACAGAAGGAGTAACTATTGCGCCATTACAAGGAATAAACAAGGTCAAAATCAAACAAAACAAAGACGGTTCTGAATACCTATCAGTGTCTATTGCAGGGCCAATGAGATCAGCAGGTGGGACAGAGTCAGCAGTAACAATGTTAATAGCTGATCATGTAAGAAAGGCAGTAGGCCTTGGTAAATACCAAGCAAATTCCTTTGATGATGAAACAGGTCGTTTTATTGAGGAATTAAGAGTGTATGAAAGAGAGGCTCAAGGAAGCTTTCAATTTCATGTTCTTGACGAAGATGTAGTAACAACTATCTCAAACCTGCCTGTAGAACTTGACGGTGTTGATACCGATCCATTTGAAGTAGTTAATCACAAAAACATGAAGCGTATTAAAACTGATAGAGTAAGGGGCGGTGCCTTACGTGTTCTAAATGACGGTCTTATAGGTAGATCCAAAAAACTCTTGCAAAGGATTCAACAATATGATCTGGATGGATGGGAGTGGTTAAGCGAACTAAAAGGTGCTATTCAGACAGGAGACAAAGAAGACTCTGCAGCTAAGAGAATGGAAGAGGTAATTGTTGGTAGATCCGTTTTATCATTACCAAAAAAACTTGGGGGATTTAGACTTCGATATGGTAGAGCATGTAACACAGGATTTGCATGTGTTGGAATTCATCCTATAATAGCAGAGATTCTAGATCATACCATAACAGCTGGAACTCAAGTTAAACTTGATATACCTGGCAAAGGTGCGACTGTAGCATTTGTTGATTCGATAGAAACACCAATAGTCAGACTCAAAAATGGCAACGTAATTAAAATTCATAATACCAAGCACGCAATCAAAATAAAAAACGAAATTGAAAAAATCCTTCATTTAGGAGACATTCTCATCTCATTTGGAGATTTCTTAGAAAATAATGCACAACTTGTACCAACAGGTTATGTAGAAGAAGTATGGGCAGAACAACTACGTGAAAAAATTTCAAAATACGAGCCAGATGACAAAAATACACATCTATCTAGATTTCTAAATGAAACCCCCACTTTAGATGAGGCAATAACAATTTCATTAGATTTTCAAATTCCACTACATCCACATTATCTATATTATTGGGATCAAATCACTATAGATGAATTTAAGACCATTTTACATCCACTTGATATTCAAAATGATATTATTTACTACCCAAAACTCTGTAAGCCTATTCTAGAAAAACTTGGAACACCACACGAAGTTTTAGACGATACTATCACACTAAAAAATACTGAAGCCAAAATTTTCTTTAACTTACTTTTCAGAAATCCAATCAAACTAGACAACTCACTTACCATACCTAAACTAATATCAGATTCTTCGGGAATTATAATTCGTAATAAATTTTCAACATCTGTAGGAGTCAGAATTGGAAGACCAGAAAAGGCAGCCTTACGACAAATGAAGCCCCCAGTACACGTACTTTTTCCAGTAGGTGATAAGGGTGGTCCTACACGAGATTTGCTAAAAGCCTCAAACCATGGTAGTTTCTATTCCAATATTCATAACCGTGTTTGTCAAAAATGCAATGAACCTTCTATAAGCATAGCATGCAAAAGATGTGGCAATAAAACATCAGTTGTATACACTTGCCGAATATGTAGAGAAAATCTTACCTCACCTTTTTGTCAAAAATGTAAAAAAATAGCACCATCACATTCCTACAAACTCTTTCCATTAAAGACATCATTACTCTTGGCACAAGAAAAAACTCTAATTCGTGCACAAGAGCCTTTCAAGGGAGTAAAAGAACTAATCAGCCAAGACAAGATTGCTGAACCGCTTGAAAAAGGACTTATTAGACAAAAATATGGACTGACGGTTTTCAAAGATGGTACTGTGAGGTTTGATGCAACCAATTGCCCACTTACTCATTTTAAACCATCTTGGATTGGAACATCAGTTGAAAAACTAAAGAATCTAGGCTATACTCATGACAAAGATGGTCATACTCTAAATAATTCAGATCAAATAATTGAGCTAAAAATACAGGACGTAGTACTTCCCATAGAATGTGGAAAATATCTTGTTAATGCCTGTAAATACATAGATACAGAACTGACAAAACTCTACGGAAAAACCGAATTTTATAATGTTAAAACTATAGACGATCTATTAGGCCACCTAATAATTGGGTTGGCACCACATACCTCTGTTGGTATCATTGGAAGAATTATTGGGTTTACTGATACACAAGTTTGTTTTGCAACTCCCATATGGCATTCAGCTAAACGACGTGATGCTGATGGAGACGCCGACTCTATCATGCTTTTAATGGACAGTTTACTAAATTTCTCTCGCCAGTTTCTCTCAGACAGGATAGGTGGTCTTATGGATGCGCCACTTCTCATACAACCAATAGTTATACCACATGAATCACAACCACAAGCTCATAATTTTGAAGTTACAGAAAAATTTCCACTCTCATTTTATGAATCAACAACATTAAATCAGAAAGCTACAAGCATAACTACAATCGAGATACTCAAGTCGCGACTTGAAACAAAAGAGGAGTTTTATGGTTATCATTATACGCACCCAACATCTACCATTACTACAACTAAATCTAGAAGTGCATATTCAACACTTGGTTCTATGATTGAAAAACTTGACATGCAAATTCGAAATGCTGATCTCATCAACGCTGTAGACACAAATGAGATTGTTTCACATGTGATTACAACTCACCTGCTACCCGATATTATGGGTAATCTCAGAGCATATGGACAACAAAGTTTTAGATGTACTGCATGTGGCCGAAGTTATAGACGAATTCCACTAGCACAAAAATGTAGTTGTGGCAACAACCTTATTCAAACAATTACAAGAGCATCAGTTGAAAAATATCTAAAACTAGCTAAACGGTTGACCGAAAAATACGAAACCAATTCTTATCTAAAAACTAGAGTCCAAACATTAGCAGATGAAATTGATCTGGTCTTTGGCAAAAATAAAGGCGATCAACTTCTTCTTACAGATTATGCCTAATCCATATCATCGAAGTTTTACATATTCATAAGCGCCAAGTTTTTTATCAAAACAATAATGAACTTTTTGATAAGACTTTCTAAATAATTTTATTTCTGGTGCAAGCTTTTTGGGATCTCTTTTTTCAATCACAACCTGTTTAATAAAAGACGCAACATCTCTCATTTCTGCTTCTTTCATTCCAAGTCTTGTTATCTCTGATACGCCAAGCTGTCTGTTTACAATAATGTTTGCTTTTTCTAAATCTGCTTCTACTTTTCCACCATCAGAGTAATCAAGAACATTAACAGCTATCTGATGTGATTTTGTAAAACCTCTTTTCTCTCCAAGCACTTTGAAACCAAAATCACTTAATGCCTCAGCTAACGCTTTAGCATTTTTAATTACCTGTTTAGCATAATCTTTTCCAAATTCCAATGCTTCTGCAAATGTTATTGCTTTTGCAGCCATGTGATGTATGTGATGGCTACTTGTAAGACCTGGAAATATAGCTTTTTTGATTACATCAGCATGTTTTTCAAAACCTAATACTAAACCACCTTGCGGTCCAAATAGAGTCTTGTGGGTGCTCATAGTCATGGTGTCAGCTCCCTCTCGTAAAGGATCTTGAAACTGTCCCCCCGCAATTAGACCTGCTACATGGGCAGCATCATAATTAATATGAATATTATAGCTTTTTAGAAAGTCTGTAAGTTCTTTTACAGGATGAGGAAAAAGAAACAGCGATCCTCCAAACATTGCCATTTTAGGCAATCTGTTTGAGTTCTTTAGTTCTTCAATTTTGTTTTTTGTCTTATCAACATCTATTGCCATTTCTTCTGCATCAAAAGGATAGAATTCTATATCAAGACCATGAACCAAACCCGCAGTACCTGAATGTTCTTTTTTTCCATGTGAAATATGCCCGCCAGCAGGAATTGATGGTGCAAGCATTACATCCCCTGGATTGGTAAATCCACAATATACAGCAAGATTTGCAATAACTCCAGAAATGGGCCGCACATCTGCAAATTCTGCTTTGAATAGAGTCTTTGCAAGTTTCATACATTCAAACTCTACTTTGTCTATGTATATGCAGCCAGCATAAACACGTTCACCAGGCCATCCTTCTGCGTAACGGTTTCCAAAATCAGAAAGCATTGCTTCTTTTACTGCTGGACTAGGAACATTTTCACTTGCTATTAGAGGAATGGAGTTCTCAAACCATTTGTTATGCTCTTTAAGCATTGAAAAAATTCTCTTGTAAGAATTTTTGTAAGAACTTGCCATGCCTTGCGAACCAGTTTTCCCAATTTAAAAACACCGCTTGATACAATTTTCAAGATCGTCATAATGTCAAGAAGATATAAAAAGGGAAAGTGTCGCTTGTCGATTAATGAGTGTTAGAGGAACCATGCCTGTTGTCTTACTAAAAGACGGTGCAACCGAAACTAAGGGACGTGAAGCTCAAAGAAACAACATTGCAGCTGCTAAAATTATTGCTGAAATCGTTCACACCAGTTTGGGTCCGCGTGGGATGGATAAAATGCTTGTAGATGATTTAGGCGATGTTACAATTACTAATGATGGTGCTACTATTTTAAAAGAAATTGATGTTCAACATCCAGCTGCAAAGATGCTAGTCGAAATTTCTAAAACGACTGATAATGAAGTTGGTGATGGAACAACATCTGTTGTGGTGCTTGCCGGTGCGTTATTAGAAAGCGCAGAATCTTTGATAAATCAAGATGTTCACCCAACAATCATTGTAGACGGATATAGAAAGGCTGCAAAAAAAGCAAAGCAACTATTGCAAGAAATAGCTGATAGTGTTTCTCCAAACGATAAAACACTTTTACAAAAAATTGCAAAAACAGCAATGCAAACAAAACTTGTTAGAAAGGATTCTAGCCATCTTGCTGACATAGTTGTTCAAGCTGTACTAGCTGTTGCTGAAAAAATCGGCGAGACATATCATGTTGATGAAGATGATATCAAAGTAGAAAAGAAAGCAGGAAAATCGATTAAAGACTCATTAATAATTGAAGGAATAGTTCTTGATAAAGAAGTAGTTCATGCTGGAATGCCAAAAAAAGTTTCTGAGGCAAAAATCGCACTTGTAAACACCGCACTTGAAATCAACAAAACAGAAACTGATGCTAAAATTAATATCTCCAATCCACAACAACTGAAAACATTTCTAGATGAAGAAAACAGAATGCTAAAAACCATGGTTGATAAGGTTGTCGCATCAGGTGCTACGGTCCTTATCTGTCAAAAGGGCGTTGATGACATGGTACAACACTATCTTGCAAAAGCAGGAATACTAACAGTAAGACGAGTAAAAGAAAGCGACATGACAAAACTTGCAAAAGCAACAGGTGCTAGGATCACAACAAACCTTGATGATCTATTTGAAAAAGATCTTGGTACAGCTCAACTAGTAGAGGAAAGAAAGATTGAAGAGGACAGATGGGTTTTCATTGAAGGG
>JACOWO010000143.1 GCA_016176745.1 Nitrosopumilales archaeon | reverse complement strand
CGATATATGCCATCTTTTTTACTTGGCAACCAATTAAAAGGATAATATCTCCCAACCATCGTCTTTTTTCTCCCATCCTCGAGGATGCACCTCTCCATTTTCATCTCTCCATGATTCCTCCTCCTCTAATCCAAGTTGTGTAAGAATTTCCTTATTTTCAAACCACCAACATACTGCTGGTCCACAAGATCTACAATAGTCTTTATGTCCTTTCAGATGTAGGCCACAATGCGGACAAAATTCCATAACAAAAGAATACAAAATTATGATAAAAAATCTCTCTAGATTATCAATTGTGATTATCTGTTTCTATAATCCTCTTTTTTCATAACAATGAAATCATCTTATAACTTTGAAATTAGCTTTTCCTAAATATGCGCGTCAAAAAACATTTTTTGCACTAAATTCCAATTTTACTGGATCAATTTGCCAGTTCAAATCCATTTTTATTCTACGATAACGTATTATAGTCACTCGTGTATTATCCTGAAATTTTCGATGTCAAGTGTAAACTAGACAGATGTAGCGTCTACCCGAGAGTAACTGATACAGAACGAGGCGAAATTGTTTGTGGCGGATGCGGTCTTGTACTTTTACAAAAACTCGAAGACACATCACATGAGGGAGGATCATTTTCACAAGAAGAATACATGACAAAAACACGAACAGGCCCTGCAACATCGCTATCAATGTATGATATGGGTCTTTCAACAAATATTGGCTACAACATTGATTCTACTGGAAATTCATTATCAAGTAAAACAAAAGCTACATTTGACAGACTTCGAATGTGGGATCAAAGAAGCAAATCAAAATCATCAACACGAAGCTTAACAGTGGCATTTACAATCTTATCTGGAATTACATCAAAGCTTGGAATTCCGGAACATGTATCCGAACAAGCCGCCTACATTTACAGAAAGATAACTGCTGCAAAACTAACTAGAGGACGAAGTATACGGTCACTAATTGCAGCATCGCTTTATGCTGCGTGTAGGGAAACAAATACTCCAAGAACACTTGATGATATAGCTGATGCAGCAAATGTAGAAAGAAAACTTCTTTCACGTGATCTTAGGACAATTATCAAAGAGCTTGATTTGAATCTAAAACAATATGATAATACAAGCTTCATTACGCGCCTATCAAATGATTTAAGGATTAAGGAAAAAACAAAAAGAGATGCATTTGAAATACTACAAAAATCACAAGAAAAAAGAATTGCCGATGGTAAAAATCCAGTAGCTCAGGCTGCAGCATGTCTTTATCTCTCATGTCTTATCAACAATGAAAAGCTCAGTCAACGCAAGTTTTCTGAAATTTCTAGGGTTAGCAGCGTTACAATAAGGTGCAGAATGGCTGCATTAAGAAAATCATTGAATCTAAAATACTAAATTATACTGCATATCCGTATTTTCTCATTATTTCTAGTACAGTTTCATCTTCAACCTGCTCAAAATCCTTATAGAATTCACCTACGGCATTGAAAAAATCAGGTGCATGAAGCACTATTACCTCATCTGCTATCCCCCTTAGCTTTTGTATGGAATCTTTTGATCCTACTGGTACTGCTATTATGACTTTTTTTGTCTTTTGTTTTTTTACCCATAGTGCCGCAACTAGTATTGTAGCACCTGTTGCAATACCATCATCTACAATTACGATTATTTTGTTTTCCAAATCGTATTGCATTGAGCCCCTATAGTTAATCAATCGTCTTTCAATCTCCTTCATCTGGATACTTTTTTCCAAGTTAATGTAGCTCTGAGGGACTTGTAGCATTTTTACAACTTCGCTGTTTGGAAAATAACTGCCATCATGTAATATTGCACCAATTGCAAGCTCTGGGTTGTGAGGCGCACCAATTTTTCGTGAAACTATAATGTCCAGTTTGCACCCAAGGACTGTTGCAATGGCATCTGCAACAACAACCCCACCTCGTGGAATGGCAAAGATAAGAGGATCTTTTCCTTTTAGAAATTCTAGTTTTTTCCCCAGCTGCTTTCCTGCATCAGTTCTATCTGAAAACATTACCAATCTAGTCCACGATGTTTTGTTATTTGATCCTTTTTTAATAAGTAACTTTGATCTCAATGCTGATATTCAAAACTGAAATTCAAAAAGCCCTTTTTATTAAATTATAATTGAGTGTGAGTGATAAAATTGTCAATAAGTAAACGCTCTCTACAAGATCTCCTATCCCTGTCGTTAGAATCAACTCCTGCCGTTAGCATTCGCAGAGAAAATAAAATCTGGGTCGCTGCAGGCATGCTTATTCATTATTTAGAATCATTTACAGACTCTCTAGTTGTTACAGATGATAAAAGTAAACCATTAGGGATTGTAGGTGGAAAAGAGATACTAGAAAACATTCTAAAAAACCCATCATCAACACTCTTTGACGATACTATAGTAGAAGACATAATGGACAAAAATGTGGACATAATTTCTAAGCAGATAACACTAAAGGATTTACTTCAAAGATGGACACAAACAAGACGGGCATTCTCTATTTTACCTAATCAGTTTAAAGGCTATTCTGTAATATCTGCAAGAAAACTTCTAGAGATAGGGGCAAATTGCAAGACCGAAATGACTGTTTCTGAATTGCCAAAAAAGAACGTTGTAACCTTCATGCATGGTGACACATTAAAAGACATCATAAATTCTATGTTTGAAAACAAAACTCGCAGATTAGTTTTTAAAAATACATCCAACTTTATCAGTGATCGAATAATTATTGAATACATTGTTCGCGAGTTAAATTATCTACGAAACATTGATTATTTTTTAGATTTAAAATTTGAAAAACCATTTAGATTAGCAGAATCCAAAGTGATTTCAGATGACATGAAAATATCAGAGCTGTCAAAGATAATGTTTGGCATGCTGCACCCTTTTGTTATCTATCAAGATCAGGTGATAAGTCCATGGGATTTGTGTATGGCTTTACTATCTGATAAAGTAGAATATCCTATGTAAGTAGTTGCTTGTTACAATTTTAATGTGGGCAAACAATACCTTCGCAGCCACCCGAAAACTCTGAATCGGCAACAACACGTTTTCTTTTTTTCTCAAAACTTTCAATGGTTAGTACCTGGTCCGGCTTGCTACCGTATCTGTAAACTGTTATGCCTTTGCATTTTAGTTTATGTGCAAGTAAAAATGCCTTTTTTACCTCACTGTAATCAGCTGTTTGCGGCAAGTTGATCGTCTTGCTAACTGCATTATCTGTATATTTTTGGAAAACAGACTGCATTCTAACATGCCATTCTGGTGAAATATCTAATGCTGTAACAAATATTTTTTTTATATCATATGGAACCTTTGTATTTTTCTGAATTGAACCTGCCTTTGCAATATTCTCAAGTAATATTTTTGAGTAAAATTTTCTTTTTTTAGCAATATTCTCAAACAAGTGAATTGTCTCAATTAATTTTGTACCGTTCATTATATTTCTCACAAAAGATATTGCAAAAAGTGGCTCAATCCCAGACGAACATCCCGCAATAATTGAAATTGTGCCAGTTGGTGCAATGGTTGTAACGGTGGCATTTCTCATGTATTTGTAATTTCTTTTATTTTTCCAAAGGCTTTTTTCAAAATTTGGAAAATTGCCGCGCTCTTTTCCTAAAATCTGCGATGCATGGTGTCCCTCTTTTTTAATAAAACCCATGATTTTTGTTGCAACTTCAAGGCCATTTTTGGAGTTGTACGGTATTCCTAACTTTATTAATGCCTCAGCAAAGCCCATTACTCCTAGTCCTATTTTTCTATTTGACTTTGTAATTTTTTCAATCTGTGGAGCAGGATATTTGTTGACGCTTATCACATCATCTAGAAATCTGACCCCCAGATGCACCAATTTTTTTAATTTTTTCCAGTTGATTTTTCCATCTGTTATGACTTTTGAAAGATTGATCGAACCCAAATTGCATGACTCCCATGGTAAAAGTGGTTGCTCTCCACATGGATTTGTTGCTTCTATTTTGCCAAGATGTGGAGTTGGGTTGTGCCTGTTTATCTCATCAATAAAGATTAGACCAGGATCGCCTGTTTTCCAAGCATTTGCTGTAATTTGGTTAAAAATAGATGCGCAATCTATTTTTTTTACAACTTTGTTTGTTCTAGGATTTACAAGACTATACTTTTTCTTTTGTTTAACAGCATTAAGGAACTTGTCTGTAACCGCTACTGAAATATTGAAATTGCTAAGAAAGCCTGGTGACGATTTACAGTTTATAAATTTTATAATATCAGGATGATCAATTTGTAAAATTCCCATATTTGCTCCCCTCCTTTTACCTCCCTGTTTTATGACTTCAGTAGTTTTATCAAAAATTGTCATAAATGTAATTGGACCAGAGGCCTGGCCATCTACCGATTTTACAACATCGCCACTTGGTCTTAGCTTACTAAATGAAAATCCAGTACCGCCTCCACTTTGATGAATTATTGCGGTCCATTTGGCAGCTTCAAATATTCCAGAAAGTGAATCTTCAACAGGAATAACGAAACAAGCAGACAGTTGGCCTACCTTTGTCCCAGCATTCATTAAAGTTGGTGTGTTTGGCAAAAACTCAAGATTTGACAGTGCTGTGAAAAACTCTTCTTCAATTTTTCTTGGCTTGTTTTTAGTCCTATACATTAATTCAGCAGACGCTACCGCTTTTGCCACGCGTCTAAACATCTGTGATGGTGTCTCAATGATCTTACCATCGTTACTTCGAAGCAGATACCTTCGTTTAAGAACCTCCATTGCATTTGGGCCAATTTTACTATCATATTCACCACGTGAATTATTTTGAAATTTTTTCATCATCTGAGCATAATTATTTAAAATTTGTTTCTATAATACTTGTCATTTTTTACCAATTTAGATAACCAGAAAAGCAATTCGTCAAATGTTACAAATTAAGATAAAAAATAGAGGTAGAAGCTAAAATTGGTTGTTTTTAACTTCGGAAGCAACAATCCCTCGTAGTAAATCTGCGTGTTTCTCTCTATCCTCTTTGATTGTCTTCCAAACCTTTTCAGCCTCACCGTTTCCAGCTTTTCGTGCATCTTCGATATATGCATCTACACGAGACAAGAATCCCAATGTTTTGGTAAGCTGG
>JACOWO010000142.1 GCA_016176745.1 Nitrosopumilales archaeon | reverse complement strand
GCTACTTGTTCCTAGTCCTAAAATCAGCCTTCCATTTGAAATAGTATCAATAGTAGCTGCACCCATTGCAACAAGTGTTGGGCTTCTTGAGTAAACATTGATTATAGATGATCCTATTTTTGATGATACTGATTGAGAAACCCTACTTAACATGGAAAAATTTTCCATTCCCCACGTCTCTGGAATCCAGACAACATCGGGGCTGTATTTTCCAAGTATTTTTACACAATCAAGTACTTGTTCTATTGTAAGAAGTGAACCAAGGCTGTAAGATAATCGCATCAAAATTCACAATAATTTTTTCTTAATTGTTTCTTCACATTCCTCAATGTCTTTGTAGGAATCAATAGAATACCATACTGCATTTTTGAATTTTACAACACTTAGCATAGACTCTTTAGCATAGGTTGGAAAGGTAGTATCTTCGATGTTGCCTATTTTTGGTAAATCATTAATTATTTTATTTGACAAATAGTAAATCCCTGCATTCATCCAGTAATCAGAAATATTCTTTTTTTCACTAAATCTAACTACTTTGTCATTTTCTATATCCATTATCCCAAATTTTGTTCGTAAAGGAACAGCCGCAATCGAGTTTTGTTTACTTTTTAGTAAGTTGATGTTGATGTTTGTTATGACATCGCCATTTAAAACAAAAAATGTCTTTTCGTCAATGAGTTTTCTAGCATTTTTTATTGCCCCGCCTGTACCTAATGGCTTTTTTTCATTTACTAGTTTTATCTCAACACCAAAATTATTTTTTGCATCTAAAAAATTTCTTATTTGTTCAGTTTTGTAACCAGTACATACAATAAACTTGTTAACTCCAAATTTTTTCAAGTATATTATTTGTCGTTCTAAAACTGGAATATTGTTAATTGATATTAGTGGTTTTGGAACATAATCCGTTATTGGTCTTAGTCGTTTTCCAAGACCTCCTGCTAGAATAACTGCTTTCATACATTCGCCAATCCATATGTTCCTTAAAATCTATGTTGCAAAATTCTTCATCACTGGTTTTGGGTTCTTAAAAAATTGTAATTGATGCAACGCCCAGATAGTATCCTATTATGGTTAGTGAGATACTCCATGCGCATGATCCAATAAAGGTAAAAATCAAAAATTTTCGAATTTTCATGCCAAAAATCCCAGCTGGAATTGAAACCAATTCACGAAGGCCAGGAACTATTCTTCCAAAGAGGACTGACTTGTCACCATATTTTTCGAACCATCTGTCTGCTTTAGCCAAACTTTCGTTTTTTATTCTGGCATATTTCATGTACTTGTATAATCCTCCTCTTCCAAGCTTTAATGCAATTAGATAAATAACAAATGCACCTAAAGATGCTCCACTGCCGCCAGTTATTCCTACAGTTATAACATGGAAAAATGGCATATCATTTTTTAATACAATGTATCCTGCCAGTGGAAAGACAGCTTCGCTTGGGATTGGTGGGAAAACTGTTTCAATCAGTGCTGCAAAAAACACTCCAACATACAGATTATCAGATATCAATGAAAGTATCCATTGAATAAATTCTTGAATCTCTATCAAGCAGTCTTTTGTTCCGTCAAGTAGTAATGTAATTCAGTATAACACTCTACACAAAATTCTTGCTCATTTGTATGGTCACATTGATATGTCTTTGTCGTCTCTTTTTCACATTTGTAACAAGTTGTCATCTAAATCAAGACTTTCTTAATTTTATTGCCCCTAATACGATGATAAATGCACCTACTCCTAAAAGCGGAGCTGCTTCTGTAATTACATTTCTCCCTTTTTCTTGAGCTTCGACAGGATCAACAATGGCCAAAACAGTAATGCCGCCAATCATGATTAAAACTGCGCTTATGATCAACATGATTCCTAATGTTTTTGATGGTTCCTTTCTTGAAATAAAAAACGCTACAATTGGAAGTATTATTGAAGGCAAGCCTAGTCCAAGACCTCGTGCCTTGTGATCTATTGGTAAAAATCCTTCTCCACTACCTTGTGCAGCTGCTACATCTGTGCCATAGATAACAAGGAGTCCAATCGATATTGCAGTAAGTATAATGGATATCTTTATGACCATAATTTTTTTGGGTTTTCTACAACTAATAAACCATATTAATTCACTAATACACTAGGACTGCATTAACCAGTGCTCATGGTTCTGGTTCGCCACTTTCCAAGATTAGATTTTCAATATGAACAAAATGCAACTGATAATCATAACTTTTTTCATTCCATGCAATCATTTCAGCTATGTATTTTCCTGGTATCCAAGACCAGTGAATTTGTTCTTTAACTGCAAAATAACCAAATTCATCAGTAAATCCATTGGATATGAGAACTAATCTACCTTTTGGATCTGTCAATGTTATCGCAGCACCTACATTCTTTAGTACTTTGTCTCTAGTTTGCAAGTCGCCATAAGGATTTGATTTCTTGTCAAATACTTTCATTCCTAAACTTATTTCTGATATGTAAGAATTATTAACAGTTGCTTTCTGTGGTGCCCATGTTGCTATCTTCAAGTCGCTTATTCCATAAACACAGGTTGGTACAACAAACAAAATAAAAATTCCAATCATCAGAATATACATTGTTTTCATAGGGTTTATTCATCAAATTAATCTAAAAAGATTTCGTTAGACTAGAGTTTGTTTGGTTTACGTGATTAGTAGTACAAATTTGTTGACTTTCTAAACCATAGACGTGCTTCTTTTTGCACAAGCCAGACTAGGTTGTAGGTTGAACTGTTACTATTTTCTTTAACTGTTCAACCGTGTTTAAAAGATCATTTATAGTCGTAGATTTGTCTAGGGCAACAACATTGATGTGTCCCAATTTTCTTTTTGGTTTTGATTCTTCCTTTCCATACATTTTAAGAAAAATTCCTTTTTGTTGTGGTAAAGTAATTGGCTTGTATTTTCCTTCAAAAGTTTTTGGTCCAAGTATATTGTACATTATTGTTCGATAAAGAATCTCAGTACTCCCTAACTTCAAGCCCAATATTGCTCTTAGATGTTGTTCAAATTGTGATGTTTTGCTTGACTGTAAAGTATGATGACCAGAGTTGTGAACACGTGGGGCAATCTCATTTATCAGAATTTTATCATCCTTTGTTACAAACATTTCTATTCCAAAAACACCTGCGCCTTTTAGAACTTGCATAGTTGTTTTTGCTATGTCTTCTGCAGCGTTTGAAATCTCTTTTGATACTCTAGCAGGGGCTATAGTCATTCTAAGAATATTATCTTCATGAATATTTTCTACAAGAGAGTACACTGCAATGTCACCTTTGGTATTCCTTGCAGAAATTACAGAAACCTCCATTGAAAAAGCAATAAATTTCTCAAGAAACAAAGATTTTCCATTAAAATATTTGTAAGCAGTTTCTATCTCCTTTTTGGAATTGATCTTAAAGTTCCCTCTACCGTCGTATGAATCAAATCTAGCTTTTAACAATGCAGGAAATCCAAACTGGTTTATTTTGTCTGATAAATCTTCCAAAGAATTTATCTCAACAAACTCTGTAACAGGTAATTTGTTTTCACGTAAGAATTTTTTTTGTGATAGTTTGTCTTGGATTATTTTTAATGTCTCAGGTGATGGACTAATCTGAACATTTGTTTCAATCTTTTTTAAAACTTCGCTATTTCCCAATTCTATCTCATAAGTTATGATGTCCGTTTTTTTTGATAATTCTACAATAGCATTTTCGTCTTTAAAATCAGCCACAATTTGCTTTGCTCCAACTTTTGCAGCAGGACAGTTTTTTGTAGGATCAAGTACGATTACATCAGAAATGTGGTCTGGCATTTTTTTTGCAGCCTCTGTGAGCATCATTCCAAGTTGACCGCCACCTATTATGCCGAGTACATGTACCATCGTCAATCAAACATTTCCGCATTAAAAATAGTTAATGCTGGTATAATTATTGCAAGCTTGAGCTAAAACCGCATCTGACATGAGATGTCTTTGGTTAATAGTTAAAAACACCAACGGTTTTTGAAATAATGTGTCCTATTCAAAAAAACTACTGGTTGGCATTATAATGGGTTCAAGCTCTGATAGCAAAATTATGCATGGTGCTGCTGAAGTCTTAGACGAATTCAAAATCAAACACGAAGATCAAATAGTTTCAGCACATCGAACTCCGACTAGACTAGATGAATATGCAAAACATGCAGAATCAAGTGGTTTTAAGGTTATAATAGCTGGTGCTGGAGGGGCGGCACATCTTCCTGGCATGATTGCATCACACACTGTCATTCCTGTGATAGGTGTTCCAATAATGGTGTATAATTACAAACAGAAAAAATCAGGCAAGAACAAATTTTCTGCATTTGGGGGGCTTGATTCACTCTTGTCAATTTCTGAGATGCCAACAGGCTCACCTGTTGTTACAGTAGGAATCAACAAAGCTGCAAATGCTGCAATTTATGCAATGAAAATATTGGCAAACGAGTTTGATGATCTAAAAACTAAGCTTCGAAAACACAAGATGGCACAATATAATTTAGTTTTACGAGAATCTGAGGAGCTTAAAAAATTAGGCCTCTCAAAGTTTGTAAAAAAACGTACCTAGATATCGTCAAAGCATAATTTCAAAGTGAATATTTTTTTTCTTTAAATGTTCTATTAGCTTATCCGCATGTGATTGATCTTCAGTTTCCAAGCTAAGCGTTACTCCTGCAGAACCTGCTGGAACCTTTGAGCTTAACCTGTCATGAACAACTTCGACTATGTTAACGCTAAGCGTAGCTATTTCGTCAACTACTTCTTTTAGTGCACCTGGCTTGTCAGGCAAAAGAATGAATATTTTTATCATACGGCCCATGTTTGTAAGCCCTTTTGCTACAATTTGCCCAAGTAGATACATGTCCACATTTCCGCCTGCCAATATTGGAACCACCTTTTTTCGTGGTGATGGTTTTGCTTTGAGAAGATATGCCAAACTTACCGCACCAGCAGGCTCTACTACCATTTTTGCTCTTTCTAGCAATAGAAACATGGTCTTGATAATTTGCGTATCATCAACTAGTACAATATCATCAATTAGATCATTGATTATCTTGAATGTAGTCTTGCCAGGATTTTTGACTGAAATTCCGTCAGCTATTGTCCTATTTCCAA
>JACOWO010000141.1 GCA_016176745.1 Nitrosopumilales archaeon | reverse complement strand
TAACTTTACTAGATTTTGTGATTCTTTTTTTTCAATCTCAACTATTCCTTCTCGTTCTAGGCGTTTTACAGCTCTCCACATAGTTGTCCGTGGTTGAAGAAATTTCTTGCGTAATTCACTTTCATATGCTTGCCCGCCGTTATCAACAATAAAGGAGATAAGCTCTTTGTCATCGTCTCGAAGATTTGGTCGTAGTACAAAGATTGTTTCTTTATCAAGTGTTTGGTATACTGTTTTTTCTTGTTTTGATGTAACAGCTAGTGTTCCTTTTATGACTATGTTTTTTCTTCTTTTTAAAATTACAGCAGATGCTATAGCTGCTGCAACAACTCCAATAATTATGATAATTGAATTACTCGATGTGGAATTAGACTGGTTTGTTGAGGTTTGTTCTTGAATTGCCAGGTTTTTTGCTTCATTTGCCAAGTCTGTTGCATCTGTAAATCTACCATTGTCATATGCAGTTAATGCCTCATCGAGTTTGGTATCTGCTAACGGGGTCTGTATCCCGTTGTTTTTTATTTGCTCTATTGAGTTTCTTGCGTCATTTATAACATCTAATGCTGTTTGAGCGGAACCAGATATGCCAAAAGAATAGCTTATCTCAGTATGGCCCAAAGGCAATAAAAGATAAGATTGTTCATCGATTATTTCTATACTTTGAGGAATTGTATTCATTCCAACAATAACAGTATTTTTTGGCATGAGTACTGTATGTTCTAATGGCGCATCTACAGTAAATGACCAGATCTTACCATCTTTTGATACAAGATCATGGGTATCATAGTCTATTGTAAGTGAAGAAGCCCCAAAAGTTTCAATTGTTGCTATGTTATCTTTCATGTTAGTCTCAAGTAAAAGTCCATTTTCATCTTGTGCTACAAAATTTTCTATTGTATCTCCAAACAGTTTTACAGTAAAGTCAGGAGAGAGTGGATCTGCTTCTGTTTGGTAAAAAACATGGGTTGAGCCATCCTGATAAATAATAAAATCAATAGTTCGAAGAGCACTAAGTGAGCTTTGAATAGGCATGCCTATGGCTAGTACAAAAAAACCTAGTGCAATTATGGGCATCCTAACCATTGTTGAGAGGATACTTTGGTTCCTTACAAAAAGGATTCCATCCTCTGGAAGAGGTTCCTGTGAATTACACAGTACCAGTTGTGGGTTCATAGACTAGTACCTTAGATTCATGGATTCTACCAGAGACTGGAATTTTTGGAATTCTTGGAAGAATTGGACGCCTTTTTCAGTAACCATATACTTTCGGTTCCTGTCATCTCTGACTGAACCTACTAGGCCAGCATCGACTAGTTTTTGGCACTTGTCTAATACTGCATAGTGAGAGAGGTTGGCTTTTCTTGATATGGCAGAAACAATGACTCCCTCACGGCCACCTGACATGGTTACATCCAAAATGTCACCAATTATTCCCATCTCGGATCTGTATTGTTGTTTTGACATGCTACCTATACGGCGAGTTGGTTAATCAGGTACATTTTGAAACCTTAAAGCGGAACGCATAGCGGAACATCTGTTTCACCGTCCAGAAATTGTAAAAATGGTTATTTTTTACGGCGCGAGCATATTTCAAAATTTAAGCGATCTAAGATTTTTGCTATAAAAAGGAGGTTCCTGGTTTTTAATATTCGTTAATAACTTTTTATTCAATGTGATTCTCATAATTCGTGATAGGCATGTTTGATATATTCAGGAAAAAAAAGGAAGAGTCTGAAGATGCGGGTTTTGGGATGGTTGAAGAAAGACCAGGTTTTAATCAAGACTATTCTGTTGAAGCATTTTCTTCAGATGCACGAGAGTCAATTAATGAAGAAAAATTAACTGAGAAAACAGGTAACAATATCCCTGTTGAAACACAACCTCAGAAAAATTCGTCTGTTTCTTTGACAAGCGAGATTGGAATAAGTGCATTGATGGATAAACGTACCAGACTAGATGAAGCGATTGATTATGTTGGGTTGATGATTAAAAATCTTAAGGATAAACGCACGAGATTAGAAAAGGATATTGAACAAGAATCTGTTGACATTAAAAATCTTAAAGAAAAACTCATGAAGGTAAGCGAATACATTGAAGAGGAAAATCAAGGAATTCAGAATCTTAAAATGAAAAGAACGGCAGTTGAAAAAGAAGCAGATGAGGTAGGGAATTTTATAAGCAATCTGCGAAATAAGTTGTCAGGCATAGACAGCGTAATAGATGATGAAGGAAACAAAATAAAATCCTTCAAAGAGTCTAGACCAAAACAAGAGTAATTACCTATTAGAAAAATTAATTAAAAAATTTGAAAAAATGTGAGCTTCTAGGTGAATCGTGTAGAGGACGATATAGAAGAGGATGATTGTATAGGCATTGATGGAAATTTCTCGTTTATAGAGGCTTCCGCCACTGCTGCCGCTTCTTGCAATATCTTCTCTGATTCTGAGTTTGTAGTTTCGTCTACACCAAATGATGCGTCACTGCCCTGGAATGTCTCAGTCATCAAGCCGCTTAGCATTTCTGTCATTCTATTCAGTTCTTGATCAGCGCCTGGCATAAACTTGATTAGTGAAGATTTGAGACTCTTCATCAGGCCAATTGTTGGCATAATGGTTACAACTGTATCACCAAGGTTGTGGAATGTTGTTAATCTTAATTCGATTTGTTCTAGAGCTATTCGTGCATTTCCTAGGATTCTACTTACTTTACGAATTTCAGCTAGCTCGTTGGATAATACTTTGCTAGTTGGTGTATCATGTTGTTGAGTAGCAGCTACAACTCTCTGGAAAAGCTGTTCGTCTCGTTGCTTTAGTTTAGAAAGCATATTATCTAACTTTCCAATTTGCAGTTGGAGTCTTTTGATGGCTGTTTCAACTCTAGGCTTTAGTGCGCCTTTAGGTTTTAACGCATCATTGATTCGTTCGCCTAATCCTTGTGTTTGTGGTTTAGACCATTTGTTTTGAAAGTTAGTCACGCCACATGCTAAAATAGTTGATTCTTAATTCAAGATGTGAATTATACTTAACAGTACGCTAAATTTAGCTAACAAAAATTAGGGAGAAAAAATTTAGACCTTCAGTAGAGTCGTTCTCTGTGGGTGAATCTTTCTTATGTGATTCGGTATTCCCGATGGATTGGTTATCAGTTCACCACAAAGTGGGCACTTTTCCATTTTCTGTTTGTGAGTTAGAACATTCGTATTTAAATATTGCTTTGAAAGGATTTTTCGTTCTAAAAGAATAAAAAATAAACAAAAAATCAAGTTTTGTTAAATCTTTTTATTTTGAATCAAAATGAAACTTTTCGTATTTTATGACGCAGATGGTAAATGTCACAGAAGTAACTATACGAAATCGATACAAGGGTTTGAAAGAAGCACTAAAACTCTGATTTTTCCCAAATTTTAAAATCCATTAAGACGGGGTTTATCTAATGAAAAAAGGTGTTTTGTGGGCAATTACAGCAGCGGCTATTTCCTTCGTAGTAATACTAGTTTTTCTGAATTTTGGAGAGCCGGAATTTAAAAGAGTGGACATAATTTACCATGTAACGCTAGTCAATCCTGATTTATACAAAGAGGGGATTTTTGCTGATTCCTTTACTATTCAAAAAGGAGAATACATCTTTAGATTTGTACCAAATGGAGATAGCCCAAAGATATTATCTATCACCTTAACTGGAAGCTCTTTTTCCTTTTCAGAAGATTTTGAATTAGAGGGAAATTCCCATGAAACTGGCATTTCAGTTTATTATACGTGGGATTACATTGGTGAAAAACGGTTGTTGATTCCAGATGAACAGGAGTTAGAGATTCTGATTAGTCCTCATGGCAATATTGAAGGTCCAGTATCACTTGACATAATCAAGATAGTAAAAAGTGGTGGCGTGACCCCCGATGCAGAAGTTTGAGAGATTGCCTCTCATGTCAACGCTTCATATGCGTTTGACTACCCATACTTTCTGCGAGGCCACGCGCGTTAGTCGTTAGGATTTGCATCCTTCCGCATTAATTATTAAATGATTTTAAAGTATTTAAGATTTTATTATAAATTTTACATAATAAATTTACATATCAACAAATTTTTTATTAGCAGATATCAAGAAGAAAAAATCTTTGTTGTTTTGAATAGTTGGTAAAGAATTGCATTTTTTATCGATGTGTGTAAAGACAGTATTGATAACAATAACATCATTGACTGTTTGTTAGGCTCTAAAATCTAAATGATAGTGAATTATAGAATTGTTGATCATATGAAACCTAAGACAAAGAAGAAACTTGAGATAATTATCTTACTTTCACTTATATGGTTTGTAATAACCCTCCCCCTACCTTGGATAATAACAGCACCATTTGATGATGCCAAGATACAGCTAACTGTGATTTTACAGATTACTGCCCTGATTTTTGTTCCTTTTGTTATACTTGCAATAGCATGGACCATAAAACCAGAACTGACTACATAGGCTAAAATCAGCTTTTAAACCATGGTTGTTGTTCTAGATAATCAATTTCTTTTATTATTTCCTGAATCTTTTTTGTTATAGTTATTTGGGATTGGAACTGTTCAAACATTTCAGTTTCTTCTTCTTGTGAGAGAACTTCTTTTTCTGTTTTTGAAAAGAATTCTTCTTCCTTAGACAAGTGGTCTTTTAGGTAAATCCAATAGGTTCGTAAAAACCTTGCAACAGGTTCGCTTGTATTAATGCCGTTTTTCCATTGTTGAAGATATTTTGCTATGTTTTTTGCTATTCTACGGCTAAACTCATGCTCTATCATAAAAGCCCTAATTTCCTTTTTTAGCGTACCATAACTTCCAACACAGGCAAAATACGAATCCTCCTCTCTTGAATAGTGAATAGAGTCCAAAAACTCTAAGATAATTAGGTTAATTTTCTCAAGATCCGAAAACGGGATTGTTTTTTGTTCGTAGATATTCTGGTAGCATTTTAGGATGATTTTTCCTAGTCTTTTAATTTGCTCATGGTCTTTTCTAAGTACATCTGTTGCACTCATAGTTGTTTTAAAAAATTGATTTGTATATAATTCGATAATGAGTTATGTTACAGTAAAGAGGATGACTTTTTTTGGATTATATTGAATAATGCCAAAATGAATCTGGCCAAATCCATT
>JACOWO010000140.1 GCA_016176745.1 Nitrosopumilales archaeon | reverse complement strand
CAAATGATCGAGCAATTTTTTGAAGAACATCGAGAAATCAGATTGTGGAAAATAAGACTAAAGGACAAGGGCATTGATTATTTACGCGAAAACAAACAGAAAATGATTAATCTTTTTGATAATGTAGAGGCTACAATAACAAAAATGCTTCGAAATGAAGTGGCATAGAAATTAATCTTTAACAAACTACTAGTAAAAGATCTTGTGAAATTCAAATGAATATTGAAACAAATGTAATTTAGGTACGGATAAAAGAGGAAAAAGTAAGGATATAACTATGAATTTTGAAGAAGACAAAAGAATCCAGAAAAAGATTGATTGGATTTCAAGACAGATTAGAGAAACAAAGATTCAACTCCATAAGCAAAACCAAGAATTACAAGAAGCAATCAAAGAGCAAGAAGAATTAAGAAAAGAAAAAAAGTAAATTCTCATTAATGCCATTAAAAAAATATACAAAAATATTAATTTAGAATTTTATTCTGCTGAGAGGTCCCAATAGTCTGCGTTTTCCTGCTTTACTATTGGACGGTTTAGGTTTTTCCATTCCTTAAAGGAGCGAACATACAGCTTTACGTTTGGATGATCAACGGACTTTAGTGCATAATATGCTAGTCCAGACAGTGTTCCAACGCTCCCACAGTATGTGATCACTTCTGCGTCACTTTTGACATTTCGATTCTGCAAGAGACGCTTTAGCTCATCTTTTGGCCTTAGAATTTTATCAGCCGAGGCAAGCGTTCGATACGGGATGTTTATCGCGCCAGGTATGTGCTGCTCTAGGTAGTTTAGCCTTTCACGGTTATCAACTAGAATGACATTTTCTTTTTCCTTTGCCTTTTCAAGGTAATCAGCTGTTGCCAAAATGTCAGGATGTAGATTTAGAGAATGGTCCTTTTTTCCAAAGGATGGGATTTTAGTGTCATTTTCAAGTCCAAGTGACTTCCACTGTCCGTATGTTACATCAAGAAGCGAGACATCCTCGTGTCCTATGTACTGTAAGGTCCATGCAACCCTTGATGCCAAAGCACCAAATGTATCATCATACACTACAACTGGCGTTTCATCATCGATTCCAAATGATTGTGCAGTTTTTAGCACCTTATCTGGGCTGTCATCAGCTAGTAAATTTGCAAGAGGAAGGTTTGCAGCATTTGGGATGTGGCTTTGCTTGTAATCTTCTTCCCGTCTTACATCGATAACTCGTACACTATTGTCTCTAAGCTCAGACCTTAACGAGTCTGCGTCTATAGTAGTACGCAGAGTTTTTTCTCTGCTCAAGCAGCGCACTCGCCCTTTCCAGTTTTTGTATGATAGCTTGAATCACTTCCATAGTCTGCATAGAAATCCTTGTCCTGCTCTTTTGTTGGCGGTATGGTAAGTGGCTCTAAGATTTTCTTAAAGTCATTTACAGATTTTATTTCCGAGTTTTCGTTTCCCTTGACAATTCTGTGAATCCATGAAGCAAGTGTGTCATCTTGCTTTTTGTTTTTCTTGAATAGCTCAATTATTTTTAAAATAATTGGAATTATCCGCTTTGCTGGGACCCGCAGACAGTTTACGCCAAGCATTGCCTCGCCGTCTGCCCTTCCGCCAAGTGAGAGCTGGTACACTGGATACATGTCCTTTCCTACACGCCCTCCTCCGCCGTAAAAACCAATTGTTGCAATCTCGTGCTGACCACAAGAGTTTGGACAGCCACTAATCTTGATTGTTGCATCATGTAGTGTTTGGTCTTCATCTAGATTTAGCTCAAGGAATTTTCTTTGAATCTCTTTTGCTAACCTATGAGAATTTGTTAGTGCCAGATTGCATGAAGTTGTTCCAGAACAGCCAACTGGGGATGCCATTGTAAGTGAGCCTGGATTTGCAAGGCCTACTTCTAATAATCGCGAATACAATCTAGGCAAGTCATCTTCTGCAACCCATCTTAATACAATGTCTTGTGAGAATCCGTTTCGTGCGAAGCCTTCTGCTGAAAACTCGCTGCATATTTTTGCCAAAGATCTAAGCTGGTTTGCAGTCATGTCGCCAGATTCTAATGTTAGAAAGACTGCGCGAAATCTGGCCTGCTTTTGTTTGAATGTTGTAGTCTTGAGCCATCGTGAATATCCATCAGGAGGAGATCTTCCATCTGTGTCTGTTATTCTGATTGGTCGCTTGATTTCCTTTGGAGTGTTGTCAACTTCAAGTTTTACAATTACTGATTGTGTTGCTCGCACAACCATTCTTTCCTTTAGCACTAGATTTTGAAAATTTTCCCATCCCATCTCATCTACTAAATATCGCATTCTGTTTCTTGCCATGTTCTTTCGATTTCCCAGTCTGTCAAAGATTCTCAAAACTGCAATTGATGTGTACAGGATATCCTCTTCTGGAGTAAAGTCCTCTAGCTGGTGTCCAACAAATGACTTGTTTCCAAGACCTCCACCCAAAAATACCTTGAATCCGCGCTGAGTCTTTCCATCTAGGTCTCTTGTCTGCGGGATCAATCCAACATCTGTTATTCTTGCCATGCCATGTTTTTCACAGCATGTAAAATTGAACTTGAATTTTCTTGGAAGATTTTGATTCATTGGATTTCTTAAAAGAAATCTTGCTGTTGCAAATGCATATGGCGTTGCATCAAATGCTTCTTCTGAACAAACACCTGCTAATGGACTGCACATTACATTTCTTACAGTATTTCCACAAGCCTCTCTACTTGTCAGGCCAACTTCTGCTAGGCCTCGCATAATTTCTGATACATCTTCTAGAACAACCCAGTGAAGCTGGATGTTTTGCCTAGTTGATACATGTGCATTGCCAATTGAGAATGCTTCGCTTAGATGTGCAATTCGCTCAAGCTGGTTAGGATAAATTTCTCCAGCTGGAATTTTTATTCGAACCATTGCATAATCATCAGTCATCCTTGTTCCGTACGCACCATGTTGCAGCCTGAATCGTCTAAAGTTATCAGGGTCGATTTTTCCCTGGCGATAAAGCTTGACAGTGTTTGCAAAGTTTTCAGATTCTTCTAGCTTTGCCCAGTTCATTTTTGGCTTTACATATTCTGTTGATTGTTTTAGATTAGTTGCAGTCAATTTAATGCAAATTTCCTTGATTTTGGATATAAATTTTTGATATAAGGAATTCTTGTCATAATTTGCACATTTGTTGGTGATTCTTGCCTAACAACACTGTCATTCTAGAAAACTAGAATGAAATCACATTAGTATGACCTAACTAGACAAGATCTTTTTTGTTTATTCCACTTGTCTCGATTTCATAACGCAGTGGAGCTGGAAGCTCTGCATATTTTTTGTTTGCTAAAATCTTGATTTGTTCATCAGGGACTTTGACCATTTTAAGCAGCTTCCCTCTTTGATGTGCAAATGCATTTTTCCAAAATCCTGCGCCATCAAATGTTGTAATCTTTGTCAATTATGTTTTTGAGATTATTCTACTATTAATCAACATTTTTGTAAGTTGCAAAAAATCATGGCAAACTATTAATGGGTTTCAAATCTGATTCATGCCATGCAAGAGGCTGTCAAGGCAGAAAAACAAAAAAAGATCTTTACCAATGTCAGCGAAGTCGAGATAACACGGGCAATTGCAAACGAGTTTAATTCTGTTTTAATTGATAGGGCAGACTCTGATGTCATTATAATTGGTGCAGGACCATCTGGTCTTACTGCAGGACGTGAGCTTGCAATGATGGGATTTAGGGTGTTGATTATAGAGCAAAACAACTATCTTGGTGGCGGATACTGGCTTGGCGGCTATATGATGAATCCTGTTACTGTTAGGGAGCCTGCCCAGAAAATTTGGGATGAGCTTGGCATACCATACAAAAAGGCATCAGATGGATTATACATTACTCCAGGTCCGCATGCTGCATCAAAGTTAATCGCAGCTGCATGTGATGCAGGTGTGAAATTTTTGAATTTGACAAAGTTTGATGATTTGGTTTTGAAAAACGGTCGTGTTGCAGGAGTCGTTGTAAACTGGATGCCTGTTTCTGCACTTCCTCGTAACATTACATGTGTTGATCCTGTAGCTCTTGAGGCAAAGATGGTAATTGATGCATCAGGACATGACTCTGTCGCAGTAAAGCGCCTTGTTGATAGAAAGCTTGTAGACTGGAAGGGAATGAATCCAATGTGGGTTGATCAGGGCGAAGACGCCGTTGTTGAAAAGACGGGGGAAGTATTTCCGGGTCTTGTTGTTGCAGGAATGACTGTAACTGAGACTCATGGATTAGCAAGAATGGGCCCAACCTTTGGCGCAATGCTATTTTCTGGCAAAAAAGCTGCCGAGATTACCGCTGCAAAAATTAAAGCGCTAGGCAAATAACTGCACTTGTTTTTTATTTAATTATTGAAGATTTCAAAAATTTTTCTCTATGATGAGCTGTCAGTTCCTGAGCTTAAAGTAGATGAGCTTTGCAAGTTTATCCAAAATACATTTTCTGTACCTGTTGAGAAAAGAAAAAATATCTTTAGTCTAGCAAATGAGGATACTGCACACAAGCTAGCATCATGTAGAATATTTAATACAAAAAAACCATTTGAGTCTCATTCTCCAGCTAGAAAAGAGATTGAGTTTGAGCTCGCATCGTTTTATGATTCTAAAAAAACTGAAAACATTGTAATGTATGATGGATTTGAGTTTCAAAGAATTGTTAGTGAGCTAGTTTCTGATTATGAAGCAACACTTGATAAATTACATATTGTTTTTACAAACAAACTTACTTGTACCTATGATGATTCTGACTATAGATATCATGGAAGGGCTGTAATTTGCTCAAATCCTGCCATAATATCCACTACAGGAATTGTTGAAGCTCCTGCAAAGCCACGAGGATATTATCTTGAGATTATTTCAAACGTTGTTCAAGGTGTAAATGTAGATACTCTGAAGAAAAAATATCAAGGAACATACCTTGAATATAATGACAAGCGGTTTTCTACAATTTCAGAAGGATATCTACTTCAGGCGATTTTTTATTATTTGACTGGCGAGGCATTTTGTGATTCTCGCGAGTGTAGATTAAACAATGCGCACTGGCAAAGTGATCTTTTGTACTCGCAGCTTGAGATAGGCAGGCTTTGTGAAAAACACCAAAAAGCGCTTGAGCAATTAGTAGCATTAACTTAAATTCTGAATTAATTGATTTTATTCTATGATGGCA
>JACOWO010000139.1 GCA_016176745.1 Nitrosopumilales archaeon | reverse complement strand
CTCGCCTCTTTTTATCAAATGGTCTACAACCGCAGGAGAATAATGATCGTAGGCTCCAGCACCAACAAAGTATTTGAAAATCTTGTTTTTCTCAGCTAATTCAGAAAAATAAGAAACAAGCTGCATCTCATTCATAGGTTCCGGCAGTTTTAAGGGAGTAGTGATACGAGGTTTGAAATCACCAATTAATTCATCAATTGATGATGCGCCAATTTCCTTTAACATTTGAGTGACGTCTTCTTTTGTATGTGGAATGTAGTTCATTAGGTTCTAACCTTTTGCTTCTCCAACAAATTTTTCATACCGCTGCTGCGTCATTAAATTTTCAAACTGAGAAATATTTGAAACTTTGAGCTTTAGCATCCAACCTTGATCATATGGTGACTTGTTTATGAGCTCAGGATGTTCTTCGAGATTCTCATTGACCTCAATGATAGTTCCATCCATAGGGCAGTAAATATCAGAAGATGCCTTGACAGAGTCAACTATTGCCATTGCGTCCTTTTGCTTGAATTTACTATTGATCTCAGGAAATTCAATCGAAACAATATCTCCAAGCTGATCCTGAGCAAAATTTGAAATGCCGATTGTTGCAATGTCGCCAGACAGTTCTACCCATTCATGGTCCTGCGTAAAACGTTTCTCAGTCATGTCTAAGCCTCATTAGTATGCCATAAAAAAACGCTATTATTTTTTGTAGAATCTTGTAGATCTTAGTTTTGCATCATAATTTTTTCCACCAATTAAAATTTGAATGTCTTGTCCAAATTGCATGTATGGTGGAACATAACAAAAACCGATCGACTTTGCAAGAGTTGGTGAAAATGTTCCACTTGTTACTCTTCCGACATTTTTTCCTTCATAAATTATCTGATCGTTTAGCCTTGCAACTCTTTTAGAGCCAACAATTTCAAAACCAACTAGCCTTTTTTGTGGATTATTTTTTTCCAAGGCGTTTTTCCCAATGAAATTTTTTTCAAATTTTACAGTCCACTTTAGGGGAGCCTCAAGCGGAGTTACGCCCTCATCAATGTCGTTTCCATAAAGCATCATTCCAGCCTCCAGTCTTAGAACGTCTCTTGCCCCAAGTCCTGCCGGCTTTATACCAAATATCTGGCCGTCAGACAGCAGCTTTTCCCACAAAATACTGTTTGAGGAATCAAAAAAAATCTCAAACCCGTCTTCACCTGTATAGCCTGTTCTAGAAATCACACAATCTTGACCGTACAGTTTTGCCTTCATAAAATGAAACGGTTTTAGCTTGGTTATCTCGCTTGTTTGTTTTTCAATGATTGCTTGAGCCTTTGGTCCTTGTAGTGCAAGTAACGCAACCTTTTGTGTTTCATCTTTGAGTTTATTTCCATCAAGATGCCTTTGTATCCATTCAAAGTCTTTTTTGATATTTGAGGAATTTACAACAATTAGAAACTCGTCTTGTGAGATTTTAGAAACAATCACATCGTCTATGATTCCACCTTTTTCATTGCACATTGGAGAATAGATTGCCTGATTTTCTGTAATCTCTGAAATATCATTTGTTATCAGATTTTGAATACAATCTTCTGAGGTTTCTCCTGTTATCCTAAACCTTCCCATGTGCGAAATATCAAACAGTCCAACATTGCTTCTAACTGCCTTTTGCTCATCTAAAATTCCAGAATATTGAAGTGGCATGTTCCATCCATGAAAATCAACAATCTTTGCACCCAATTTTACATGGTTTTCAAAAAATGGAGTTCTCATATTGTAAAATGTTAATTTGAACTATATTTCATTTAACATATGCTTGCAAGACCAGAGTGGCTAAGAGTCAAAATTCTTTCGGGTGAAAATTTTGTAAATCTTAGAAATACTTTGAGGGATCAAAACCTAAAAACCGTTTGCGAAGAGGCCTCATGTCCAAACAAAGCTGAATGCTGGTCTTCTGGAAATGCAACAATAATGCTAATGGGTGAAATCTGTACTAGAGGCTGCAAATTCTGTGATGTTACGACAGGAAGACCTTCAACGCTTGATCATTTTGAGCCATTAAGAGTTGCACAAACCCTCAAAAAATGGAACCTGAAATATGTAGTGATAACTTCTGTCTGTCGTGATGATTTAGACGATGGTGGCGCACAACATTTTGCAGAAACCATTAGACTGGTGAAACTTTATTGCCCAAAAACCATGGTCGAAACACTAATTCCAGATTTTGACGGAAACAAAGAATCCATAGATAAAATTGTAAAAGAAAAACCGCTCGTAATTAGTCATAATATTGAAACAGTAAAAAGACTTACATCTGAAGTAAGAGACTTTCGTGCAAATTACCACAAATCACTTTCTGTTTTAAAGACAATCAAAGAACAAAATCCTTGTATTTTTACAAAATCATCTCTGATGCTTGGCCTTGGAGAAACTGAAGATGAGGTTATAGAAACCGCAAAAGACCTAATAAAAAACAACGTCGACATTATTACATTAGGCCAGTATCTCCAACCATCAAGAAGACACTTGCCTGTGAAGGAGTTCATATCTCCTGAAAAATTTGAATTTTACAAAAAGATGTTTCAAAAGATGGGATTTCTTTATGTGGTGGCAGGACCCTTGGTCAGAAGCTCCTACAAGGCACTTGATTTTGTCAATACGCTTCAAAAAATAAAATCCCACTAGACCCGCCTTAGACCCAACTATCGTGGGGTCGAATCCCCCGGATCCGCTAATATTTGTCGACGGGCTCACTTTCGAACAATCACTTTCTTCAAAATAGCTACTTTTTTATGAAATGAATTCTTATATTTTTAAATGAAGGAAAAAGAAAGATGCGTTACAAAATCTGCTAATTTCTTACGTAAAATTGAAAATCATTTTACAGAGATTGCGCCTAGATATAGAAAACTCAGAACTACTGATATCGAGCCTATTTTGTTTATTGAAAGGGAATTAAGTACTGCTGATCGAATTCATGGTGCAGATATTGGATGTGGTGCAGGACGATATGCCTTAAGACTAGTAAAATATCTAGGAAAAAAATGTCACCTGCTCTACTGTGTTGATAAAAGCGGAAGCATGTTGTCACACTTAAGAAACTTATTTGTAGAGCATGGCATAAATCACTTCAAAATTCTTCATAGTGACGCTCACAAAATCCCTCTTGAAACTGATTCACTAGATTTTGTTGTCAGCTTTAATGCGATACATCACTTCGATATGCCAAACTTTCTAAAGGAAGCCTCGAGAATACTGAAAAACAAATCAAGATTATTCATTTACACTCGACTAAAAAGTCAGAATGAGAGAAATGTTTGGGGAATACACTTTCCCAATTTTGCTAAAAAAGAAACCAGGCTTTATGAATTAGACGAGTTAGAACATATGATTGAAAATGCTCCAAACCTGAGTCTAAAATCAATAAGATTCTTTGAATACGAAAGAATTTCAACTCTAGCAAGATTGGAGAAACAGGCAAGAGGTCATCACTATTCCACATTTAGTTTATTTTCGAAGAAAGAATTTGACAGTTCTCTTGAGGTATTTAAGAAAAACATAATGGAGAATTATGGTGATGTAAACAAAGTAACTTGGAAGGATCAAAACGTGCTTTTAGTTATAGAATCATGAAGAACTAGTACCTAGATAACCATATGTGTAATCCTTTTTCAAAGAAAACTAGAAAAACTTAGAAAACATCTTTCATTTTTTCAGCTTCTGTTGACTCTGGCACCAATTTATCAACTTCATCAAATTGGCCAATTAATCTAGCCTGTGGGTATTTTGTTTCCCAATCATTTCTTAGGGCTTTTGCTTCATCTATTAAGAACGAAGTGTCAGAAAGATCCAAAAATCTAGAAATGGTTGTGTGAAAATTATCTGTCTCCAACGCTACCCAAATATCTCCATCTAAATACGTGGTTTCTGTTGGATCTTTTAACCATGTATTTTCATTACCTCCAACAACTATTGCATATAACGATTTTGACTTCCCAAGTTTAAGAAATTCTGGGCTAATCTCCTTTTGTCCTGTAAATTGACTTTCAAATGTATCGTCCATTTTAACCAAGGTTCCTTGAAGTTTTATGTCTACTACGTAACGGTTTATGTCAAAAATCTGATTTTGTATTTTTTCAAAATAGTTTTTAGAAACGAAAATAGGAATAGAATTCCTAACTATCGAATGATAGAGACCTAAGATAACATATTCCCTGCTTAATTTTGGTCGCCAAACCATTTGACCAGCTGTAAATGCAAGAATTGTGTCAGCTGAGAGGTGATTTTTTTCTGATTGCCTTCTTTCTAGATTTTCTCTCCTAAGACGCCGGTGTAATTCTATTTTTTCACGTGGATCTCCTATTAACATTGGAATGTACTTAGAAAGAGTTCCTTCGAATGTTACATACTGATTTTCTTTAAGATACCCTTCTCTCCACTGTTTCCAAAACTCCGTAATTTTAGAAAAGCATGTTATAGGTACTGTTGAAGATTTGGCATTGAAGGCACGGCTTATCTGCAATTGAACTTGTGAATTTCCGTACTTGTTAACATTCGTTGAGGACCATTGGTGATAATCCTTTTGAGCTAAATTACGCTCAATGACTTCTCTCAAATAATCTATTTTTTGATTTGTAGTCTTAAAGCCATTATCAAGATCGGTTTTAATTTGCCCAAGCATTTCCATTCGATTTTTAATGTCATCAAGTTTCGATGCAGCACCATCAAATTGTTTAACAGAGTTTGTGATTTCAGCAAGCATTTTCATCTGATCATGGTCTAAGACAAGATCTTTTATCTTAAGGTAGACCTGACACGCTTCATTTTTTTCTATTTTGAATTCCTTGGCAAATTCATCTATTTTGCCACTATAACAAACACTTCTGATTTTTTCTCCAATGGTTTTGTAATAATTGGGATCATTGTTTATCTTCTCTAAAACATAATCTACATCCATTTCTTCTACATTTACGCCAAGAATTTGCGCAATGGTACGAACTACCTTGGACTCTCTGTCTTTTTGATATAGCCATGACCCTAGCAAGCCCAGTCCAAAACCAATTCCTAAATCTGCAAAATGATATGCACCTGCTTCACCAGCAAATTCTGTAATTGATGTAACGTGCCCTAAGGAATCCTTGAAGAATTTTTTAAAGCTTTGAGCAATTGACACTGAGATTAGCTTCTAACTGATCTAATAAAAGATTCTATTTAAAAAGAATCTTTTTTGTTAAAAATAAAACATGTTAGGTACGA
>JACOWO010000138.1 GCA_016176745.1 Nitrosopumilales archaeon | reverse complement strand
AAGTCCTAACCCATAGTCACCGCGAATTGAACCTGGTGCAGCTTCAAAAGACTTTGTTGAACCAATCATCAGTCTTGTTGTCTCAATTGCATTGTTTCCTTCAATTACAGCTGCAACTACTCTGCCTGATGTAATAAATGAAACAAGTTCATTAAAAAATGGTTTTGACTTGTGAACAGAGTAAAATTCTTCTGCTTGCTTTTTTGTAAAGCTGAACATTTTTAATTTTATAACTTTAAATCCTTTTTTCTCAAAGCGAGAAATTATTTCGCCGATCAGATTACGCTGTACAGCATCAGGTTTTACAATAAAGAGGGTTTGGTCTGCCAACTTACTTCTTTACTTTAATTCCGCCCTTGACATACTTTTTAGTCCACTTTAGTTTTCGTGGATCACGTTTCAAAACAAGCATGTTCTTTTTGCATTTTGATGAACAAGACCAAAGAACGGTTCCATCGTTTTTGACGAGCATTGTACCAGATCCCTTTGCCACTGGTCTGTTACAAAAGCTGCATGGTTTTATTAAAAGACTCAAAATTAATCACTTATCTGATCTTCTTTGCTTCTCGTTCAGTTTCTCTTAGCATCAAAATATCTGACGTTCTTACAGAACCCTTTACATTTCTTGTAAGAATTCTTCCCTTGTCTCTTCCCTCTAAAACTTTTACTCTAACTTGGATTACCTCACCAGCAATACCTGTTCTTCCAACAATCTGGATTATTTCTGCTGGAACAACTTCGGTTTCGTGTGTACTCATTTGGCTGGCTTGCCACCCTTAATTTTTTTAATTGATTCGATTACTTGATCAACTATGTGTTGTGCATCTCCTGCATCCAAAATTGCAGCTGCAGCTGATGTGACATCGATGCCAAGTGCCTTTCCAAGATCCTGTTTGCTTGGAACAAAAGCATACTGAGCGCCTTGCTCATCACAAATAATTGGAAGATGTGCAACAACCTCTGGTGGTTCTACGTCTTCAGCTATTACAATTAATTTGCTTAGCCCACGTTCCACTGCCTTTGTTGCCTCGTTTGTGCCTTTTCTTACCTTGCCACTTTGAGCTGCAACCCGCACTGCCTCGTAAATTGGATTTACAAGGTCCTGTGGAGTTTCAAATTTTACATAATATGCTTTAGCCATACATGTTCACCCATCGGGATCATTTCCATCCCAACATTGCTTACGATTGGTTTTAAAAGTGTTATCGGAAAAGAATTGAGTTTATCTTCGCTAAATACTCAGACATTAGTGTTTCAAGCTTTTCCTGAGAGTCTGCTTCAGCATATATTCTGATTATAGGTTCTGTGCCGCTTGGTCTAACCATTATCCAGTTTTTTTTATCAAATATGATTTTAATGCCATCAGTTGTATCAGAATTTTGATTTTGGTCAGCTAATGCCTTGATTAGTTTGCTTGTATCCTCTTTTGAACATGCCATTTTGTCCTTTGTTGTAAATGATGGCGGCAATAGTTTTGTTTCTTCTGACATTGTTTTTCCTGAAAAAGAAAGCAGATCTAGTACCAAAGCCAAAGTCATTGCACCATCCCTTACCTGATTGTGTTTTCCATACATGAATCCGCCATTTTCTTCAAATCCAATCAAAGCACCAGTTTGAACCATCTTTCTTGACACCTCAACACTTCCCACTTTAGTACGAATAACATTAGAGCTTGTATTTTGTGCCAATGTCTCAATACTTGAGCCAGAGTTAAGACATGTTACAATTGTAGAGTTTGGGTTTTTTGATAAAATGAAATGTGAAAGTAAAAGTGCGGATTTATCGCCGGTTAGAATTTCTCCTTTTTCATCACAAAAAAGGCTTCGATCACCGTCTCCATCAAAAGCCACACCTATATCTGATCCTGTTCTTACTACAGTTTCTGAAAGTTTTTGGAGATTATTTGG
This sequence comes from Nitrosopumilales archaeon, assembly GCA_016176745.1. Classification (GTDB taxonomy): domain Archaea; phylum Thermoproteota; class Nitrososphaeria; order Nitrososphaerales; family Nitrosopumilaceae; genus VHBM01. The sequence goes on along the minus strand of JACOWO010000138.1, from coordinate 5,620 downwards.
AGTTGGTTCCGATCCACGTCCTGAAAACATACCATCGATCTTTTCATTAATAGCAATTACTTTACAGCCTAATTCATTACACAGTGTAGGAGCAGTTACAGTTTGAGCCCCATTTCCAAGATCAAGTACCACCTTGAATTTTTTGGATCTGATCCTTTCTTTATTTACATGCGAAATTATTGCATCAAGATATACCTTAATTGCGTTTTCTTCAGGTTCTGTTTTTCCACATTGTATTAAGTCCTTTTTCCATTTTTTATTAAAGTAAATATCTTCAATTACCAATTCGTCATCTCTTGAGATCTCTACGCCATCAGATGCCACAGGCTTGATTCCATTGTATTGTGAAGGATTGTGCGATGCTGTGATCATAATGCCTCCTGCATATCCAAGCTTTTTAGTTGCAATCTCCAGACATGGAGTTGGGATCAATCCAGCATTTTTACAATCAAAACCAATAGAGTTTAGTGTAGAACAAACAATTTTTGTTATTGCAGGGCTAGATGTTCTTCCGTCATATCCAACAAGTATTGGTCCTTTCTTAAAGTATGTTGCAATTGCAAGCGTTATGTCGTGGATAAATTCTAGAGAGAGATCTTCTGCAAAAACTCCTCTGATTCCATTTGTTCCAAATAATTTTGCCATTTTACTTCAATCAACAATAGATAAATTTGTGTTTAAAGGCATGGGGGATGCGGGAGTTGCCAAGCCTGGTCAAAGGCGCAGGGCTTAGGACCCTGTCTCTTAGGGGTTCGTGGGTTCAAATCCCACTTCCCGCATCAAAATTTTATCATAGAAGTTGATGCGACAACTTGGTGCTTTAAGCATTAATAAGGTATGATCCATTTTACGGTCTGTTGAAGAAAACAATAGTTGGTATAACTGTAGTTGGTAAGGACAAAGAAGGAGTAGTTGCAGCTTTTACTAATTATGTATTTCAAAATAAAGGAAATATTGAAAAAGTAAACCAAAATGTAATCAAAAATCTCTTTGGAATGTATCTTGAAGCGTCATTTTCTACAAAGATCGACATAAAAAAATTCGACAAAGGACTACAAGAGATCGGAAAAAAACTAAACATGGAGGTAAGCGTACACCATGAAACAAACACTGAAAAAAATATCGCAATTTTTGTAACAAAAGAATCACATTGTCTTGAAGATTTACTTGATTCTTATTCAAAAAAAGATGTTAAAGGGAAAATTTGTGTAATTGTTGGTACAGAAAAAACACTTGCACCGCTTGCAAAAAAGGCAAAGATTCCCTTTGTTTTGGTGGTGGACAGGGATCAGGAAAAGGCAGAGGAAAAACTTCTTGATATTTGCAAAAAATATTGCATTGATCTTATAGTTCTTGCACGTTATATGAAGATCTTAACACCAAATTTTGTTTGGCGATATCCAAATAGGATAATCAATATTCATCCGTCCCTTCTTCCCGCATTTCCTGGCGCTATGGCTTATGCTCAAGCTTATGAAAGAGGAACAAAAATTGTTGGAGTAACGGCTCATTATGTTACCGAAAACTTGGACCAGGGGCCAATAATTTTTCAAGATTCTTTCAACGTAAATCCAGATGAAACCCTTGAATCTATGAAGAAAAATGGCCAGAGACTTGAGGCACAGACATTACTAAAGGCGGTTAAAATGCATCTTTCCGGTAAACTGGATGTTCGCTGGAGAAAGGTTCATGTAAAATCCAAGTGAATTTAATGGAATTAAAAAATCAGTTTGATCCAGACCTAAGAAAAATTATTAAAAACCAAAAAAAGGCAGTAATAATTCCCGTAGGTTCAATAGAACAGCACGGAGCACACCTACCAATATCTACTGATTCAGATATCGTAACAGAGATTGCAAAAAAAACCGCAGATAGGTGCGATTTTCTATTGCTTCCCACAATATCATATGGTGTTTCCTTTGAACATGCACCGCTTTTCAATCTAAGCATAAAAGGCTCGACACTACAGAAAATGATATTTGAAATCTGTGCTTCTCTTTCAAAAAATGGCATCAGAACAATTTTTATCATAAACGGACACTATAGCAATCAAAAATTTCTTCAACGTCTTCCTTCACTAGTAAAACGACAAACAAGAGGAAAAACAAGAGTGTTTGTTTTCTCATACTGGCATTTTATGAGTCAACGATTTGATCATGCAGGCTTTGTTGAGACATCGCTTATGCGTGCGATTTCAAACAAGGTTAACATGAAGAAGGCAAAAAGAGGCTTGGTTACAGATGTGTTGTCAAGACGCAAAGTTGCGCTGCTTAATAAACTTGCATCAGAGTCATTTACAAAAGTTACAAAAAGCGGTGTGTGGGGAGACCCAACACGTGCAACCAGACGTGATGGTAACAGGATCCTTACAGAAACTGTGAGGAATTTAGCAAAAACGTGTCAAACTTGCCTTACCGAGAAAAATCGAAAGTTACACCACTGAAATTTTAATATAATCCCTCGTTAGCTGGTCTAATAAGTGGTTTAATGTCAGTCGACATGGCAGTAAAAGTATTGGATGAGAGCATCAACAAAGTTGTCTTGATCAAACTAAAAGGTAGTAAGACAATTAGAGGAAATTTGTTGGGCTTTGATCAACACATGAATCTGCTACTCGACCAGTCAGAAGAGATCCCTTCTGAGGGCGAATCAAAGAGTCTTGGGACCATAGTTGTGCGTGGAGATAATGTAGTTATGATATCTCCACCTCCTGGATAAGGCGAATAGACTATGGTAAAAGGCACAGCGTCAATGGGTCTTTTTAATAGGAAAAAGACACACATTAGATGTAGAAGATGTGGTAAAAATTCCTTCCATAGAAGAGCTCGTCGTTGTGCAAGTTGTGGTTTCCCTGACCCAAAAATTAGAAAGTATTCCTGGATCAAATGGTATACATAAATGCAAGAAATTGCGATTTTATTAAGCTCCCTTGCTGGTGCATGTACTGCAGCCGCTGTTAAGAAATTTCCAAAGGGAAAACACACTATCTCAACTCTTGGCGCCAATGCACATATTAAAAATCAGATTAATTCACTCAAGTTAGAAAAGGAAATTCTTACAAAAACAATATCAAGACTTTATCAACACGATCAAAAACTATCAACTCTTGATAAGCGACTGTATGAACTTTCATCAAAAATTAATTTAGCTAACACACAGACACTTGAAATCAAGCATGAACAACAAATATCTGAAAAGAGAATAAAAGAAATCGAGCCAAAGCTTCAAGCTCAAACTAAAACAGAAATTGTTCAAACAAAATTACCCGATCCAGTTTCAACAAAACCTCATAGACCATTTGAAATTACTACACTTACAGAATTACCAGAAAAGATTCCTGAATCATTTTTCAAAACTCAAGTGATAGTTCCACAAGTAAAAGATGAATTAGCAAGACCACAAAAAGAACAAGTCGAACTTGTTGAACATACTAGTGTTGTTCCACAAATAGAACAACCAAAAATTGAACAATCACAAGAACAATCTAGCTCGCCATCTGTAGTGAAAAAACCAACACCAAAGGTAACGCTTCCTGATGATGAAAAGGAAGAAGAAGATGAAGATGACCTTGACAAGATAAAAGGCGAGATAATGAAAACACTCTCAAAGCTTGAGCAAGCAGAGGTAGAATAGTTGTCATTTGATAATGCCATTGCGGCATTATCAATAGATGCATTAAAGTTTGTAAAAGATGGTCAAGTCATTGGTTTAGGTAGTGGCAGAGCTGCAACTGCGTTTGTAAAATCACTATCAACCTTTTTGAAGAAAAAAAAAATCAATGTTAGATGTATTCCAACATCACTACAAATTAAGCTTACAGCTGAACAAGGAGGAATAAAGCTAATCGAAGCTGATCAAGTTGACATCGTTGATATTGTGTTTGATGGTGCTGATCAAATTGATGTAGAAAAAAATATGATCAAAGGTGGTGGAGGTGCATTGCTTCGAGAAAATATTCTGATAAGTGCTGCAAAAAAGGTTGTGATCATGGCAGACAAATCAAAATTTGTAAAAAAACTTGACAGAGCAGTTCCTGTTGAAGTTCACCCATCGGCAAGAAACACAGCCACAAAATCTATTAAAAAGGTAGGCGGAAAACCGATTATTCGGACAATTGAGCGTGGATACCCATTTGTCACAGAGAATGGAAACATAATTTTGGATTGTGATTTTGGCACTATTTCAAAACCACAGCAACTAGCACAAAAAATAAAACAAATGCCAGGAGTTCTTGAAGTTGGGATATTTTCACGCAAGCCAGACGTAATTTACAGAGCAAACACAGACGGAAAATTCGAAATTATAACATAATTTTTCTTCTAGATCACTAATAATTCATCAGTAGCAAAGCTGCGCAATCGATTAAAAATAAAAAAATAATCAGTTATCAATGAAAATTAAAACTGACATACGACTTTTTACTGCGCTTGGAATACTTGCTGTATTAGCAATAGTACCTCTTTCATCTTCTGTTTTTGCTCAAAGCAATTCAGGAGATAATGATGACTCTAACAATGATAATGATGATAAAAGAAAACTACAAAAAGAACTCAAAAAGGAAAAACTTCGAGAAATCAAAAATATTGCACTTGAAAGCAGAATAGAAGCAAAATCAAAAATTTTTGACGAAACAAAGACACATGAATCAGACAGAAAACCTGATCTTTCTTTTAGGGGTGAAACAAGTGGTTGGACAATCGTTGGTGATCTTGCTCATAAATCATCAGTCTCGCTTTCAGGTCATGCCTTCAAAGCAGGTGAAAGAATGTGGAAGATTTCTACAATTGGAAATATCACTATAGGTGATAGAAAAGCAGAACTTGACTTGAAAGGAGTTGCGACAGGACACAAAATAATGTTGCAAGGAAATGGAATACTTCAAAATGGCGAAGAAGTAAGACTCACTCTAGTAGGGCACTATGCTCCGACAACTGAAGATGGAGTATTTGCAGTTGCTTTCACAAACGGAATGTTCCATAACACAAACACAGGCGAGCGTCTTACAATGATGCAAGTTGGTTCAGTACATGTAGAGCCTATAGTTTCTACCCTAACATCTGAATCATCAGATGAACTAGAAGAAGAGTTACAAGAGTAAAAATATCTAAACTAAATTTTCTTTTTTCTTTTTTATAATAATCTAAAATCTAGTTAAAAGCTGTTACTGGTCTTTTTATTAATTTTCCAAAACCAGCTTTTCCAACAACTTGCAAGTCTTCAGCAACAATTTCACCGCGAAGGATTGTTTTTATTGGCCAGCCAGTAAGTGACCATCCTTCATATACAATATAGTCAGAAAATCCTCCAAACAACTCACTTCTTACCTTCATTTCTTTTTTCAAATCTACCATAGTAATATCTGCATCCGAACCATTTTCGATTATTCCTTTTTTTGGATACATTCCAAAAATTTTTGCTGCGTTTGTGCTAGTAAGCTGAACTAATTTTTGAAGTGTTATTCTTTTCTTGTTAATTCCTTCGCTTAACAATATAGGTAAAAGCGTCCCAATTCCAGGAAATCCAGCAAGAGCGTTCCATACATCACTTCCTTTTAGTTTTAGTTTTAGTTGATTTGCAACATGATCTGTTCCGATCGTGTCAACTTGGTTTGTATCAATGG
>JACOWO010000219.1 GCA_016176745.1 Nitrosopumilales archaeon | reverse complement strand
CACTAACACTAATTGTAAACGGATTCATGGAGCCATTTACAAAAGAGCTCCCAATGGAATATGCAGTTGAGCTAAACAGACTCATAAAACTAGAGATGGATGGCTCAGTAGGCTAGAGCTTACTATTTGTCTTTCACTAACGATAATCTATGCAACAACTTGCTTTATCCACACTGAGTTCTTATCACATTGATGAAATTTCAACATCAAAAAATGAGCCATCCTGGCTAAAAGAATATAGGAAAAAATCACTTTCCATATATCAAGAACTTCCACTAGAAACTTCTCCACTTTACAACAAATATACTGACGCAAAAAAGATGGACCCAGAACAGGTATCATTAACAATAAAGTCTGATGCGTCAGTGCCAGACTTTTTAAAAAATAGACTAAAGGAGCTTGAAAATGAAACATGCATTGTACAAATTGGCTCAAACATACATAGAATCAACATTTCAGATGAGCTAAAAACAAAAGGAGTTGTATTATGTTCTATAGATGATGCGTTAAAAAATTATGGGGATATAATAAAAAAAGTATTAGAATCAACAAACTCAAATGATGACAAGTTTATTGCACTAAATAACGCGGCATTTAACTCTGGCATATTTGTGCACGTTCCAAAAAATCTGGTTTTAGAAAAACCAATACACGTTTTATCATGTCTATCAGTTGATGACATATCCACAATATCAAGAAACGTGATCGTGACAGGAGCAAGCAGCAAGGCAAGCGTTGTCCAGGAACTGTATTCACCAAAAGCAAAAAAGCAGCAAGCGTATCTTGAGTTGCTAAACACAAGCGTTGGCCAAAACAGCCGCCTTGATGTGACCACGCTACAGGTAATGGATCAGAGCACAATCAACTTTTCAACAAGAAGGACAGATGTTGCACAAGATGGTAAAATAAACTGGTATTTGGGACTCTTTGGCGCGATGCTATCTCGCTATAGGATCGACTACTACCTAAACGGAACAGGCGCTTCGGCAAATGACTCTGAGGTAATTTTTGGAAATAACGAACAGTCTTTTGATCTTTCAGCAAACGTGAACCATGAAAAGCCATCCACAGAAGGAAGAGTCATAGAAAAATCCATTCTAAAAAACAAATCAAAATCCCTATTCAAAGGAATGATCCGCATTAAAGAAAGGGCTGTAAAATCGCAGTCATTTTTGTCTGGTCGTTCAATTCTGTTGGACAAGGGTGCAAAATCAGACTCTATTCCGGGGCTAGAGATATTTACAAATGATGTAAAAGCAACCCATTCTGCATCAGTAGCACAAGTAGACGAAGAA